>JBBRXW010000043.1:0-10341 GCA_038238295.1 Flavobacteriales bacterium
CGGTTTTATCCATCTGATTTCAGGATAATTTGTGGCAATAATGGTTAGCGTAGCCATAAAAGTAGCAATGTGTCCTGAAGGCATGGCATCAAAGTTCGGAGTATTTTTCTGAAAGGCATTGAAACTGGGAAACAGTTCCCAATTTCCGCCATCGTTCCTGTCAGCGATACCTCTGTTGGGACTTTGTCTTCCTGTAATTCTTTTGAGTGCTTGGGTTGTTATGCCAACAGAAAACAAACTCTCGATCAATTCGTTGGAAGTATTGATAGCCCTGAAATCATCATGACTAAATTTGCCAATTCCGTAAAAAACAGCGCTTAATAATAATGTAGTACCACCATTGCCCATATAATAAACACCAGAACTTATGTTTTTAGGAACAATGGTCAATATTCCGCCCACTTTTCCGTATTGGCTGTCTTTGTCCCAGCCTCCAATCCGATGACCCATATGACCAGCATTGTCCGTCAGGGATTGATCAAAAGGTAGTAATGCTGCGGTACTTCCAAGAACGATTGCGTCGTATTTAAGGTTTTCTTTTTGCACCGTAAAAGCACCAAACGAGTAGATATCTTCAGGGATATATTTGAAAATGTCCCAGAATGTTGGCTTGGTATATTGATAAATAAATTGCTCATCAATATTCTTAAATTGTTGGTATTTCTTCGGATTTATCGAATCAGCCATACTGATAAAAGCAACTCTATTAGGTTTAATTGTGTCAGCAATATTACGCTTTTCATGCTCATGTGCCTGAATAATTGAATGGATGGATAGCAACAATAGGACTAAACATCCAGATTGGATTTTGGAGTTCATAACCTAATCAGTTTTCATTTAAATGAATTAAATGACGCTCCTTTTTATACAACTGATTGAGTAAACTTGGCAAGACAATAAGTAATAAAGGCAGTGCCATCATGAAGCCACCGATAACAGCAATGGCAAGGGGTTGGTGCAATTCCGAGCCTGTGCCGATTCCAATCGCTAATGGTAACAATGCCGTAATGGCTCCGATAGCGGTCATTAGTTTTGGGCGCAATCGTGTCGAGATAGAATATACCAGCGACTGCTGAACATCATGTGATTCTTTGAAAGTAGCCCTAAATTGCAGGAACGTAAAAATAGCATTTTCGCTAATAATACCAACGATCATAATGATTCCAGTATAGCTTCCAACATTCAATGGGGTGTTGGTAATGAATAGTAAAAGATAACTACCTGCAATTCCTAGTATTGAAATGAGCAGGATCACTAACGCAACCCTGAAATCCCGGAATAAGAATAAAATCACTCCAAAAACTAATAGGGACGAAGCGATCAGAATCAGTAATAACTCCCGAAAAGATTGCTGCTGGTCTTTGTAAGCGCCCGCATATTCGATATAGTAACCGTTTGGCAAATGAACCGAAGCGGTCACATTGTGTTGTATTTCTTTCATAACTGTACCCAAATCCCGATTGTTCAAACGCCCGGTGACAACGCACATCATCTGCAAATTTTCGCGTTCTACTTCGGCTTCTCCTTTGAGGGGTATAAAAGTTACTAAACTGTTTATAGGAATTGCAGTTCCGTTGGCCAGAAATATTTTTATTTTTTGAAGGTCTTCTAAGCTATTTTTTTCGGAATTGTTATAAATCAGTCGGATGGGAGTGGCACGTTCGTTTTCGAGAATACTGCCAATGACATTGCCTTCAAGTGCCGTTTGCATTTGATATTGCAAGTCGCTTGGCGTAATTCCGTATTGTGCCAGTTGGCTGTAATTGGGAACAATAGTTACAGTCGGTCCCGTCGCGATTCTTCCATCAAAAACATCCGCCGTACCTTTTACTTTTTCGACGATAGCCGTTACTTTTTTTGCAATACTCTGAAGTTGAGGCTGATCATTGCCATAAATTTTTATTTCGATTGGCGACACCGAACTCATTAAATCGCCAAGCATATCGCCAATGACCTGCCCAAAATCGATGCGCAAAGCGGGTTGTGTGGCTTCAATTTTTTGACGAATGTCATCGATAACCTCTGTACTGGAACGGCTTCTGTCCTTTTTTAATTGAATAAGGTAATCACCGGTGTTAGGTTCCGTGATAAAGAAACCCATTTGTGTTCCGGTACGTCGGCTGTAGGCTTCAACATCGGGAGTTTTAATGATTATTTTTTCGACTTCCTGTAACATGCTGTCGGTTTCTGCCAACGAAGTTCCTGGAGGCGATTGGTAATCCAATACGATACTACCCTCATCCATTTCGGGTAAAAATCCAGTTTCTAATAAAGGCACCACGATAAATATAGATGCTGCCAAAATCACACAAAATACAATACTGATGGTAGGCCTTTCGAGAAAATAGGTGACCCACTTTTGCTTTTTTAAAGAGTGCACGACCGTTTCTTTTTGAGGTTGATTGGTATTACTGTTTCTTGTCAATCGTAAATAGACTACCGGAAGCAACAGCCATGTGACAAAAAACGAACATACTAATGTGATGATCATCGTATCGGTCAATACTTTGAAGTACGCACCAGCAACGCCGCTCATCAAAACAAAGGGAATAAAAATGACAATCGTACTCAATGAAGAGCCGAGCATTGCAGGAAATAAATAGTGAATGGCTTTTTGCAGCAACGTTACTGTTGGTTCGTCAGGATTTTCTTCATGGGTGCGATGAATCTGTTCTACTACTACAATCGCGTCATCGATAATCAATCCCAATGCTGCCGCAATAGCACCCAATGTCATGATATTGAAAGTCTGTCCGATAAAATAAAGCACGATCAACGTTAACGCCAAAGTAATTGGAATCGTAAGCAATAAGGTAGCGCTGGCTTTAGCGGATTTCAAAAATAGAACGGCGACTATTATCGCCAAAAGCAATCCAATGAGCAAGCTGTCGGTGACACTTTTTACGGCATCATTCACGAAAGTGGCTTGTTGATAAAAAGGACGGATACGAATTCCTTGTGGGAGTATTTTTTTTAATGCCGTAATCTTATCATTCATGGCTTCTGTAACGGAAATCAGATTGGCATTCGGTTGTTTAATAACGGCAACCAACACACTTTCTTTTCCGTTGGCATTGATTTTAATATATTCTTTGGCTTCACGAATACCAATGTCAGCAATGCTTTTTAAAGTAATAATCCCTTTTCCGTTGTTACGGATAACCAGATTTTCTAACGCTTCTTTGGAATTGACCTGTGCATCAAGAATCGTCAGGTACAAGTATCGGTAATCCGATAAATAGCCGTTCGATTTGATAAAGTTGGTCGCATTCATTACTTGCGACACATCGTTTGGTGTGATTCCCAAAGCAGCCATTTTTTCGATATCTAACGAAAGCCAATATTCTTTTTCTTTACCGCCGATGATGCGTATTTCACTGACGCCTTCAATTTGCGACAAAAAGGGTTTGATGGTGAAGTTGGCTATTTTTTTGAGTTCGATCGGCGATCGGCCATTGCCTTCGATGGCGTAACCAATCACTGGTAGAATCGATGGATTCATTTTCTCTACGGAGATTTGAACATCGGCTGGCAATTCATTTTTAATCTGATTGATTTGGGATTCGATTCGTTCTTTGCTCAAATCGATATTTGATTTCCAATTCATGTAAGCAGAAATCTCACAACTTCCCCTGCTGGTCGTACTTCTGACGGTTTGTAAATCCTGTACTTTCTTGACCGCATTCTCTAACGGTTTGGTGACGGTAATCATCATTTTATCGATGGGTTGTTGGCCTGCATCAGCTATGATTTTTATTTTTGGAAATGTGATTTCCGGAAATAAACTGGTTTGCATTTTTGAATATGCAAAAAAACCGCCCAAAATAATCAGGAAAATGACCGCGCTCAAACCGTTTTTATGCCGTACAAAAAAGTTGTTCATCGTCGCTATTATTTAATGACCTTTACTTGAATCGTATCTGAAACCCCGTAATTTCCTGAGGTTAAAATTTGATCGTTTGCAGTCAAAACCGGTGCAAGAATTTCGACTCGGTCGGTGGTGGTGATTCCTTTTTTTATCGGGATTTTAACGGCAGTAGTGGCGTTGATCATTTTCATTATCCAAAACGTTGATTCCGTTTCGTCACTCAAAACAGCGGCCTTAGGCAATGAAATGGATTTGGCAGCAGATTTTTTATAAATACGCACTTTTACGATAAGATTCTCCGGAATATTTTTTTGATTGATTTTCAAAATAATACTTTGAGTTTGAGACGCCATATCTACTGAAGGCATCGATTTTTGAACGGTAGCTTTTATGGATGTTCCATCAGGTAAAAAAGCAGTTAATTCCTGCCCTTGAATGACATATTTCCTCAATTCATAAGGCAAACTTAGGACTAGCCCAAAACTATTGGTGTTATTGATTATCGCCAGCGAATCACCATCGAGCACATAATCACCGGGACGGACATTCACATTAGTGATAAAACCGTCGCTTTCTGATTTTACTTTAATGGCCTGACCAAAATGGAGACTTGGGTCCATTTTATTAATTGTATTGCCAAGCGCTTTCGACTCTCTAGTTTGCAATGTGAACAATACTTTTCCTTTAGTCACATAATCATTGGATTGCACGTTGACCGAATTCAAATATCCAGTTGCATTGGCTTTGATGGTGTTTTTTATCAAATAGGTTGCAGTAGCATTCAGATCGACATAATTTTCGATGTCGGAAGTGTCGATAGTAGTTATTGTTGCAGGTATAATCGATTTAATTTCGGTCTCTTCGTCTACTTTTTTATGGCAGGAATACAATAAGAATAGTGAGAATAAAAGAATTGTTTTTTTCATTTGGTCTACTCGTTTTTGCTCCAATAATTAATTTCACTAATGGTTTGAAGCGTATTGATTTTATTTTGTGTTATCGCATTGTTTACTGTGATAAGGTTTCCGATGGCAATGGCGTAATCCGTGATGGCAACGTCACCCGAAACGAGTAATTTTTTATAAGCTTCAATCAATGTTAGTGATGTGGTCAGTTGTGATTTTAGTTGTTTTTCAATCTCTGATGATTGCTGTAACTGAAGGTAGAGTTGCAATAATTGTTGCTGTCGTTGCTTTTGATAAAAGGTTTTATACGCCTCATTAGTGGCCAGACTGATGTCATTTTTTTGATGGGCCAATTGGCGTTGATTTCCATCATAAATAGGAATCGAAAGTCCCAAGCCTACACTAACGCCAAAGTTTTTATACGGACTCACAGCAAAACTAGACAAGTAACCTGCGTCACCAAGTAATGTCAATTGTGGTTTGTAAGCACTATCTATTATTTTATTTTGGTTGACAAACTTCAAGCTATCAACTTCAAACTGGCGTAAAAAAAGGAATGGCTCTTTCTCTTGCAACGTTTTTAAACTAACGTCAGGGCTTTTTAAAATTACCGAAGTAGTATCGGTTTCGCCGCACAAATAATTGAGCAGCGCCAGATCGTTGCGGTATTTCTGTTTGAATTGCAAGACAGTCAATTGCTGCTGTTGCACCGTTGCTGAAAAGACGAGATAATCGGTTTGTTTGTATACAGAATTTTGGGTTAACTTCTTTAAAATAGCAGTTTCCTGTTGTAATAAATCCTGGGTTTTTTGATTAAACACGATTTGTTCTAAAGTCCCCGAAGCTGTGATATATTGTAGTGTAATGGCTTTATTCAAATCTTTGACTGCAATTTTCTTTTTTAAAAGTAAAGCCTGTTGAATGAATTCGTACGTATTCGTTTGATAGGCAAGAACTCCTTTTCCAATAATTTTTTTATTGACATTGATAAGTCCAGAAACTACCTGCCCGTTAGTGATCGTTTCATCATATCCAACACCATTAATAGTAGGAGCATAGGTAGCCGAAAGATTGCCGGATACTTGTGGCTTACTGCCGGCACGAATCAAAAGGCTGTCTAAGGTATTGGAACGCAATTGATTATTCCAATCCATTACTAATGGACTATTTTTTTGCGCTTTTCCCAAAAAGTAATTCAAATCTTTTTCCTGTGAATACGATTGGAAGAAAAACAAAAAAAATACAATAATCAGACTATATTTCATACTTAATTTATATCGTATCGGTTCCGGGATATTTTCTAATTCCATTTCGAGCCCAAATTACTTTATTTTCTCTTGTAAATTTTCGAATAGCATCATTTTTCCGCAAAGTATTTTCATCCACGTAGTTACGTTCATGGTCTAAATGTATACAAATCGCACTGTATCGGATTTGTTTTGCTTTAATACCTTTATTGAAAAGGCGTTCTCCTAACTCCCGATCTTCACCGCCATATTTCATTTCTTCATCAAACCCGTTAATTTCTGTCAAATCACTTTTCCAGCCACTTGCGTTATGTCCGTTCCAACTTGCATTTGTGGGTGTTGTGAAATTTAACAGCATTTTCAAAAACCGATTTTGAGTTAATTTTAAATCTTTTATAGAGCTTTCTAATCCATTTTTATGAAGCCAACGAGTCGTAAAACAGGTTCCTTTGCAGATATCATCGGAGGTAATTTTTTTGGAAAGAGACATAGGAAGCTTGAAATAGCCGCCCGAAAGAAAATATCCTTTGCGGGCGTATTTTACGTGGGTGGCAACAAAATCTTTCCTAAGCACGCAATCTCCATCGGTAAAAATTAAATATTCCCCACTGGCGGATTGTATCGCTTTATTTAAAATCCTTGTTTTTTGAAATCCATTATCTTCCTGCCAAACATGTATTATACTGAATTTTGAAGTTTGTTGAAATTGTTCAATAAATTTTTTTGTTTTTTCATCAGAACCATCGTCAGCAATGAGAATATTAAAATCTTTGTAGGTTTGGTGGTCGCAACTGATTAAAACTTTTTCGAGCCATTCTACAGAATTGTAGGTGCTAATAATCAAGGATATTTGCATAATAGATGTTGTAAATTGGGGTGGATTTTTAGGATTGCTTCCTCTTAAACATAATAAAAAGGGCAACCAACGAGTTGATTACCCCAAAACAAAACAAGACTAATTCGATTTTTGAATGCTAACAAAATTTCCGATATAATCAAATAGTATATCATAGGCTTTTCCGTTCCTTTGGATTTCAGCCTCATACGTTACTTTATTCTTATTATCTGTTATTCGGGATGCTGCGGACAATTTATCCGACGGATGCTTCTTTTTTAAATAATCCAATGACGTCTGAGGAAGATCATACGTTTTGATGGATATTTCTAATTCTTTGCGATGCCCGTTTTTGTCATAGAGTGCAGAAGCAGCGCTTTCATTGAGTGTGAATTCTGCTTCATAATCCTTATTTTCGTATTCCCAAGAAGCTTTGTTTGTCTCAAATTCTTTTTTAAAAGCAGCTTTTACAACGCTAGGAACGGTTATGTTTCTTTTGGAGGCTAGTTTGCCTTGCGCAGCTGCAGCGCCACTAAAAGCAATCATGATGATAAAAACTATTTTTTTCATTTTTCCAGAATTAAATTATTGACCACAAATATGAAATGTGATTCTATTTTAATTCTGTTTTAAAACTATTCGAATTCTATTTGAGATTTGAAAGAATTATTTTTTCGATGAAATTATAAATTGATGCTTATCAGTTACGAAGTAATATTCTAGCGATAAATCACTGACTTCAGTAATCTCTTTGATGAGTGCAAGTCCCAAGCCCAAAGATTGTTCTGAAGTTGTGTCTTTCTGAAAGCGCTCAAATAATAACGGATGCAAAGCTTCCCCTTTTCCCGGATTAGAAATTATTATTTTAGTCTTTTCGATCAGAATTTCAATTTTTCCGGAAATGTCATGCTTTATCGCATTTTGCAATAGGTTGTTGATGAGTATTGAGCCTAAATCGGCATTCATTTCAACGCAAAAATCCTCTACTAAAGTTTTTATGATTTCTATAGAATGCGCCTGAATATATTCCTGAAATAACACTAAAGAGTGATCTACAATTTTCTCAAAAGACACTTTTTCGGTAGTGTTGAATTGCCGGTTTTCGATTTTGGTCAGTAATAAGAGCGATTTATTCAGGCGGATCAGTTTCGAACAGGCATCGTCGATGGCGACAATCAGCTCGACTTCATTTTTCTGTAGCGTTTTAGATTGGATTAACAAATCGACTTTTGATTTAATAACCGCAAGAGGAGTTTGTATTTCGTGAGAAGCATTCTCGGAAAATTTCTTCTGACTGTTATAATCCAGAATCATTTTATCCATCATTGAATTCAGAGAGTTGTTTAATTCAGAAAGTTCTTTGACTTCCGTCTTTATCAATTCGGGCCTTTGATTATCGCTGGCACTGAATGTTTTCAATGCAGCCAAAGTCTGGTAAAAAGGATTCCATAACGTTTTTGAAATCCAATAATTGATGAGCAACGAAATCAAAAAAAGAAAAAAAAGAATGACGATCAGTAGGTAGAAGATGCCTTCTATCAATTCATTATACTCTAAGGTGCTTCTCCAAATTTTGATTTGATAATTGTCTTTTCCATCGCTAACAATACTGCAAATCATTTTATTGGGCGCCAACTCGTTTTCTTTTTTATCGAGTATCAGTGTGTCAGCGAATATTGTTTTTTCACCATTGGCATAATGGCTCCGTACGATACGATTGATTTGGGCTTCACCGCTTTTCGTAAGTAAATTCAGAGCAACGGTGTCGTTTTCTTTTAAATAATTTTCGACAGCGGCTATACGATTGTTGAGTAATTCGTCGTTGCTGTCTTTTACTTCAGAGGTAATGAGGTTGTAGCAAATAAACCCCGATAAGATTAAAGTCGGGATGCTTAAGAGTAAAAAATATAGACTGGTTTTCGTCAATAATTTCATTGTATGGTTTTAAAATTATAGCCGATTCCATAAATGGTTTGCAGATAGTCTTCGCACTTTTTCTCCAATAATTTCTTTCTTAAATTTTTCACATGATTGTAGATGAAATCAAAGTTATCCAATCGATCGGAATTATCGCCCCAAAGATGTTCTGCAAGGGCTCCTTTACTGACGACCCGGTTTTTATTAGCTATAAAATAGAGCAGTAAATCATACTCCTTAGTCGTCAGAATAACTTCTGTGTTGTGAATCTTTACACGTCTTTCGTCAGGAAATATCGTGATTTCATTAACGACGATTTCGATATTGCCATCAAAGCTTTTTCTTCGGATGACTGCTTTAATTCGGGAATTGAGTTCCGATAGATGAAAAGGCTTGGGTAAATAATCATCGGCGCCAAGATCTAATCCGAGTATTTTGTCGTCGAGAGAATTTTTGGCTGAAATGATGATAATTCCGGCTTTCGATTTTTTTAATTTTATTTCTCGGATCAAATCTAATCCCGATCCTTTCGGCAAGGTAATATCGACAAGAATACAATCGTAATCATAGATAGCAATTTTGTTTTCAGCTTCTCTAAAGTCAGGTGCTAGTTCGACGACATTGCCTCCCATCTCAAGGTATTGCTTGATGCTTTTCATCAATTCAGGTTCGTCTTCGATGAGTAGGATTTTCATAATAAATAGCGGAAGGAATGGGTTGCATTTAGAGTAAGACTATAATTCGTAAACTTAGATTTAAATTCTATTCAAATTCTGTTTTTTAGAAGAATACTTCAATGATTTTTAAGCCTTATTGAAAAAGCTTTTCCGTAAGCTTAAAAATGGATATGGACGAATGAAGTAAAGGTCTAGGGAATATAAGGAAACCATTTCTTCCCTTGCGGTATAGTTTACGAATTGCTTTCAGAAGGTGTACTTTATTTCAAACCAAGATTTCAAGAGATTCTAGTTTTTGCATTTCACCGGTCGCTACATTCTCCATAATGGGAATATAAATGTCAAAAGTAGCTCCTTTATTTATCTCCCCTTTTGCTACTATGATACCATTGTGGTTGTTTACAATTTTCTTTACGATGGCTAGCCCGATTCCTGTACCTGCATACTCTTCCTTCTGATTCAATCTTTGAAACATTACAAAAATAAGTTCATTGAATTGGGCGTCGAAACCAATCCCGTTATCTTTGAAGGAAATATTCCAATAATCGCATTTTTGTGGAAGCGAATTCAGATTTCGTAACTCCGTATCATTGCTCTTGACAATACGAGTTTCTATAGTAATGCTGGGTGGGCGGTCCGGAAGTGAAAATTTAAGTGCATTGCTTATTAGATTGTAAAAGAGCTGACGAAATTGAAAGGCAAGGACATTAAGCGGCAGCAGCCCAGTGGCTTTAATGACTGCCTGCTTTTCTTGAATGGTATCTTTTAATTCTGATTTTACATCTTCCAAAATTACATGCAAGTCGGTAAATTCATACTTACTGCCTGTACTGCCCACGCGCGAAAAAGCCAATAAGTCATCAATAAGCCTCCGCATTCTAGTTGTAGACAC
>JBBRXW010000044.1:0-10316 GCA_038238295.1 Flavobacteriales bacterium
AAAGAACGGAGCGATGGGAGCACCTAATTTGCTAATCGTCAACAAACAAGTATATAATGTTTGATACGCAGCGATTTTATCCTGCGCATAGTCGCCTTTCCAGAAGCGGCGGCGGCACAAACGTACGTACCAGTTGCTCAGATTCTCTTGAACAAAATCAGAAATGGCGCGGGCGGCTTTTGTGGGTTCGTAATCGGCATAAAAACTGTCGACATTTTTGATTAACGTATTGAGTTCCGAGATAATCCATTGGTCGATTTCCGGTCTTTCCTGTAATGGAATTTCAGCTTCGGCATATTGGAAATCATCGATGTTGGCGTATAACGCAAAGAACGAGTAGGTGTTGTATAAAGTGCCGAAAAATTTACGGCGTACCTCAGCAATTCCTTCGATGTCGAACTTCAGGTTGTCCCATGGATTGGCATTCGAAATCATGTACCAGCGTGTCGCATCCGGACCGTATTCTTTTATCGTATCGAATGGATCAGTGGCGTTTCCTAAACGTTTTGACATTTTTTGCCCATTTTTATCGAGTACCAATCCGTTGGAAACGACATTTTTATAGGCGATTTTATCAAAAACTAATGTTCCGATTGCGTGCAATGTATAGAACCAGCCTCGGGTTTGATCGACACCTTCAGCAATAAAGTCTGCAGGGAAATCTTTATTGTCATCGATTTTGTCTTTGTTTTCAAACGGATAATGCCATTGCGCATAGGGCATGGCGCCGGAATCAAACCAAACATCAATCAAATCAGTTTCGCGCTGCATTGGTTTTCCCGATTTGGAAACCAATGTAATGGCATCGACAACATTTTTATGTAAATCAACCAAATCATAATTCGCTTCGGACATATTTCCGATTTCAAAACCTTGGAATGGATTTTCTTTTTGAAAACCTGCTGCAATTGATTTTTCAATTTCGTTGTATAATTCTTCGACAGAACCGATCAGTATTTCTTCCTGTTTGTCTTCGGTTCTCCAGATCGGTAATGGAATTCCCCAATATCTCGAGCGCGACAAATTCCAGTCGTTGGCGTTTTTAAGCCAGTTCCCGAAACGGCCTTCTCCGGTTGCTTTTGGTTTCCAGTTGATGGTTTCATTGAGGTCGAACATGCGGTCTTTGACTTCAGTGATTTTGATAAACCACGAATCTAACGGATAATATAAAAGCGGTTCGTCGGTTCTCCAGCTGTGCGGATAACTGTGAACGTACTTCTCTACTTTGAACGCACGGTTTTCTTCTTTGAGTCGAATAGCGATTTCAACATCGACGGATTTTTCCGGAGCTTCTCCGGCTTCGTAATATTCGTTCTTCACATATTTCCCGGCATATTCGCCCATATGTGACGTAAATTTTCCTTGCAAATCGACCAAGGGAACCGGAATGCCGTTATCATCCAACACGAGCATTGGCGGTACTTCTGGCTTGGCTTCTTTGGCTACTTTTGCATCATCGGCACCAAACGTCGGAGCGGTGTGTACGATTCCAGTTCCGTCTTCTATCGTCACGAAATCTCCTGAAATCACGCGGAATGCATTCTCCGCATTTTGATACGGCACTGTGAACGGCAACAATTGTTCGTAGCGGATCCCGACTAAATCCTTCCCTTGGCATTCCGCCAGAATTTGATAGGGAATGTTTTTATCGCCGGCTTTGAAATTCTCGAAATCAGCGCTTTCAGTACTGGCGAAAAATCCTTTAGAGAATTGTTTTCCAACTAGGTTTTTAGCGAGAATTACATGGATAGGTTCGAACGTATATTGGTTGAAAGTTTTGATTAAAACGTATGCTATTTTTGGACCAACTGTTAATGCGGTGTTTGATGGTAATGTCCATGGAGTGGTTGTCCAAGCGAGAATATATAACTCTCCAAAGCCTTGTAAAATGCTTGGCAGTGTTTCGTTCAACGCTTTGAATTGCGCAACAATAGTGGTATCGGTCACATCGCGATAGCTGCCTGGCTGGTTGACTTCGTGCGAGCTCAAACCCGTTCCTGCTTTTGGAGAATACGGTTGAATCGTATATCCTTTGTACATCAAATCCTTATCATAGATTTGTTTCAACAGCCACCAAACGCTTTCCATATATTTGGATTTGTAGGTCACGTATGGATTTTCCATATCGACCCAGTAGCCCATTTTTTCGGTAAGGTCATTCCACACGTCGGTATACCGCATCACGGTCTTTTTACATGCTTCGTTATATTCTTCGATGGAGATGGTTTTTCCGATATCTTCTTTTGTAATTCCGAGTTCTTTTTCGGTGCCCAATTCTACTGGTAATCCATGCGTATCCCAGCCGGCTTTTCGTTTGACCTGAAAGCCTTTTTGGGTCTTATAACGACAGAAAATATCCTTGATGGCGCGCGCCATGACGTGGTGAATTCCAGGTAATCCGTTGGCGGAAGGCGGGCCTTCAAAAAACACGAAAGGGGTATTTCCTTCGCGAGTGGTGACGCTCTTTTCGAAGATGTTTTCTTGTTTCCAGAAATCAAGAATTTCCGTTGCCGTTTCGGGCAGGTTAAGTCCTTTATACTCTGTAAATTTAGTGCTCATTATAGTCCTTTTCTAAAATCGATTTGCGAAAGTAAGGAATTTTGGAATATGCAAGACGAATTCCACTAATTTTCATACGTTTTCAGATTGAAAATATTTTACGTGATTCGCGTGAGGGATAGTAGTGAAAATCCTTTTGTGGCGGGGTTCGCACAAAAGATTGCAGCGATAGCCCGACCCTTGTGGTCACGCCTTTAAAAAAAAGAAACTGCCTTAAAAAAAAAGCTTCTCTGTCTTTAGTAATTTTTCTGCGGATTTGAATTCGATGCACTTATTCGAAAACCGCTTTGAGCACTTCGAGGGATTTTGGTTTTTTAAATCCATCGAGATGCACGCTATAATAATCAATAAGGATTTTGAGCAAAATTTGGCGTTCGATGACGTGAAAAGTCTTTTGGTTAGTATCAAATTTAAGATGGAGCAATTTCTTCAACAACTGCGTTTCGTGTTCCGTTAGCGAACTACTTGTTGGAAACGGTGTAAAGACTCCTTCGGTTTTATCGAAATAGTGGGAATTGGTTTCGGAAATATCAGGGTAAAAGCCAAGATGCTTGGTCATTTCCAAAAGCAAAATCAAGTGGAAATTCGCAATCTCATCATGATGGTCTAGCCAGTGCAAAGCGGTTTCGAGAAAGGTAAAAAGCGGTTCGTTTTTTTCTTCTTCATGAATAGAATGATGCAGCATTTCGGAGAGAAACAAGGCGATTGTGCTTTTGAAAATGTTCGATGGAATCGTTTGAAAAGGCGTATCGATTTTGATTTCTTTGAGTTGTTCTAAAGTGCCTTTGTTTTTATGGACGGCTTCGATTTCGAGCAATGTTAGCGGTTGGAAATAGGCAATTTTTTGGTTGCCCCGGCGGGAAGAAAATGCATCCCGAACGAAATAGGATTTTAATCCATCCGACAACGTAAAGCATTTAACAATTAGGCTTTTCTCTTGGTATTTGAGGGATGAAATGACTATTGCTTTGGTTTTGACGAGCATGGTTGGGTGCAGGGTTTTAGTTTTAGGGTGCAAGGTGTAGGTATCGAACAAGTCTTCTACCCTATATCTTTTACCTTAAACCTATCTCACGATCATTACTTTTTTGACTTTGGTCTCGACACCGTCTTCCGCTGAAATAAAAATCATGTAGACTCCGGAAGCTACTTTGTATTTGCCGAATGCTCTGGTATCCCATTCGATGGTACCGCCTTCGGCAATAGTTTCGTATACCAAGTTGCCTTCAATGTCGGCAATTTTGACATGAGCTTTGTCTAATAGCCCGCTGATTTTGACAGTTCCTTCAAATTCTGGACGGACAGGATTCGGATATACATACACACTATTAAGATCGTCTTTCGCCGAAGTGGAAGTGCCTTTAAACGATACCATTCCTTTGGTCGTCGCAAAAAAGACTTCGCCGGTTTTCCCATTGATGTCAATATCATTGATGTTATTGCTCGGCAACGGGGAGTTGTTTGTCGTGAAATGGTAGATGGTTTTTTGCCCGTCGGAAGAAACATAAAAGATTCCGGAATCGGTGGTACCTATCCATTTGTTGTTAGCACCATCGACAACAATATCGCTAATCGCCTGCTCGTAAAGCAATTCCTGCGCGAGATTGTCCTCGATAATGATAATGGGCTGTGACGTGATTTGGGCATCGGATAAAAAACTATCGACGCTGGCTACACGTAATCCTTTTCGGGTTCCAATCCACATTTGGTTGCGGTTGTCTATCGCAATAACACGAGCATCGTTAATTGGGAGGTTCCCTGTATCGGGTGTTTCCTTAATTGTTTTGTATCGATTGTTGTACAACTCATTGAAACCAATAACACCGTCATTAACAGTTGTCATCCATTTGGTGCTGTTCTTATCGATCACTAAACGGCCTGTTTCGAACAAATTGATAGCAATAAAATCGATAACATAGCCCTGCCATTGGTTGTTCGTTTTCAGGACTTTTAAGCCTTCCTGAACACGGGCGTTCGCGACCCAGAGGTTACCGGTTTTATCGAAAGCGGTTCCGTTGACACGAACATAAGGCAACCCAGGCATGGCATCAAGCCCGCTATTGTTCTGATCGTATAGCGTTACCGGGATTTCATCGACAACTTTTAGAAGTCCGGAATGATAGGAACTAATATAAACTTCATTTTCGTTCTTTGGATTCAGCGTAATCCGAACCAGTGAATTGACATCTTTACCAACCGCATTCTTTATCGTCGCATACGGGATGTTGAGCCAGCCTTCCTTTTTTAATTTACTGATGCCATAGGTATTGACGTTTCCAAAAGAGTCGTAGGCAAACGGATTGTAATCGATGTTATAACCACCGTACACCGCCCAAAGATTATCGGTTGTGGTGTTGATGGCAAATATCGCATTCTTGAAAGGCCCGTCGGGCGTATTGTTTTCAAAAACACCTCCGGAAATGTTTTTACTGTAGCCGCCATTTTCTTTCGTTCCTATGAATACGAGGTCGTTGATTGTTGTGGCGCAGGTGAATTGAGCGGTGACATTCGGAATTTGATTGCTGTTGATATCGCTAATCTGGCTTAATGACGCAGCATAGATATAGACATGATTTTTGGAAGTCGCCGTCAGATAATTTCCGTTGCTTCTCAAATCGATAGTTGGTTCTGCAAGTTGTACGACGGAAACGAAACCTCCGCCTTGAAGTTTTTGCAGATTACCGGCATCCGTGGTTGCCATTAAATTGGTTCCAAAAGTGACGATTCCCGACCAGCCGAAATTAGCGATTGTCGTCCATTGATTATAATCATTCAGGTTCGGATTAGTAATGTCCGCACTCAAAATTCCGTTATAACGAGAAGCTGCATAAATCCTTCCGTTAAAAATCGCCGTTTGCACAATACTGATTTGCGCACCATTACTCCCAATGAAATAGGTGTCGCCAAATTGCAGATTAGTCAGATTGTATTGCACGATTCCGAAGTCGCAGGAGACATATAGGATGCCGTTATATTCGGTAAAATGGTTGACTTTTTTTACGTTTTGCGGTATCGATTTGTTGATGATATCGACGACATTTAGCATCGTTCCATCGACTTCATTAATGACAATCATCAATCCGTTTTCATAACCGACGATGGTTTTTTTATAGGTTGGACTGTGATACACCGCACTAATAGTCAATCCTGAAAGTCCATCAACGGTGTTCGTCGTTTTGATACTTCCCGACACCAAATCTTGGTAATAAATGGCATTTTCCGTAGCGGCAAAAATCTTGGTATCGCTTTGTGAAAGGTCTTTGATTTCGTTATAGGAGAAATATCCTTTCCACAGTTTATTATTTTGGGAAAAGCTGCACTGAAAGAAAAGAACTGACAATACGGTGACAAAAAATGCTTTCATATAAAATGCTGGATTGATACGCAAATATACTACAAAACGAAAAATATCAACTTTTAATATTCAACGCAAAAAAAAGCCTTCGCACTTTTGAGGTGGAAGGCTCTTTGAAAAGGAATGAGAACAGACCAAATTAAATCTTGGCTTTCGTTCTTCCGCTATTTTCTATTTAAACAACACCTTGTCCAAGCATGGCGTCGGCTACTTTTACGAAACCGGCAATGTTAGCACCTTTCACATAATCTACATATCCTTTGCCGTCAGAACCGTATTTTACACAAGAAGCGTGGATGTCTAGCATAATTCTTTTCAATCTTTCGTCTACTTCTTCTGAAGTCCAGCTCAAACGCAAAGAGTTTTGGGACATTTCCAAACCTGAAGTGGCTACACCTCCGGCATTAGATGCTTTCCCTGGCGCGAATAAGATTTTCTTTTGTTGGAAAATTTCAACAGCTTCCGGCGTCGATGGCATGTTCGCGCCTTCAGCAACACAGATACAACCATTCGCTATTAATGTATTGGCATCAGCGTCGTTCAACTCATTTTGTGTCGCACATGGCAAAGCAATATCGCATTTCACTTCCCAAGGACGTTTTCCTGCTACATACTTTGCTTTTGGATATTTGTTTAAATAATCACTGATACGGCCATAGTTTACGTTTTTAATTTCCATAACGTACGCCAATTTCTCTGCATCGATACCGTCAGCATCGTGGATATATCCTGCTGAATCCGACAATGTGATCACTTTTCCTCCTAATTGAGTTGCTTTTTCAGCAGCATATTGCGCTACATTCCCAGAACCTGAAATGACAACCGCTTTTCCTTTAAAGCTATCCCCTATAGTTTCCAACATGCTTTGTGCAAAATATACGTCGCCATAACCTGTCGCTTCCGGACGAATTAATGATCCTCCGAATGAAATTCCTTTTCCAGTTAAAACTCCAGTAAATTCGTTTCTCAATTTTTTATACTGGCCGAACATATAACCAACTTCTCTTCCTCCAACACCGATATCTCCTGCTGGAACATCAGTATCCGCTCCGATATGTTTTGATAATTCTGTCATGAATGCCTGGCAAAAACGCATAATTTCGATATCTGATTTCCCTTTAGGATCGAAATCAGCGCCCCCTTTTCCACCGCCCATTGGCAATGTTGTTAAGCTGTTTTTAAATGTTTGCTCAAAAGCTAAGAATTTCAGAATGCTTAGGTTTACTGATGGATGGAAACGAATTCCACCTTTATAAGGTCCAATCGCTGAATTCATCTGAATTCGGTATCCTCTGTTTACCTGAGTGGTTCCTGCATCATCGATCCAAGTGACTCTAAACATGATGACACGTTCGGCTTCAACCATACGCTCCAAAAGCATTTTGTTTTGGTATTTTTTATTTTCTTCAATAAAAGGAATGACTGTTTCAGCAACCTCCTTTACGGCCTGCATGAATTCTGGCTCATTTGGATTTCTTTTTGAAACTGATTCAATAAAAGTGTTGATACTTTTTGACATGATTATAAAGATTATTAGCGTTTAAGAAAACGTTTTCGTTAATGGCGACAAATATACATTTTTATCAAAATATGCGTAAACTTTTTTTTATTATCTGATTGGATTTGCCTGTTTTCTATTTTATTTTGAAAAAAAATCACGAAAGACCTAATGTTTTAAAACAATTCCAGACATTTAACGTTTAATAAAAGGTATTTTTTTTATTTTATTTTATAAGTGAATGATGTTTTTATATATTTGTCGAGAATTGAATTAATCTATATGCAAATGCCCAAATATCTTATCATAACCTTCTTGTTTCTATTTGGTTACTCGAATACAGCAATGGCGCAGTTCGGTTTTTCTCATGAAATAGGAGTTATTGCGGGGCCTGTTGCGTTTCAATCCGATTATGGTGAGCGGCATGATTTCAGTACCAATGCAGGAAATACAGGCTATGGTATCGGTCTGATTCACTATTTGAATTTCTCTTATAAAGCCGATTGTAATTGCTATACTCCGGAAACTTATTTTAATGACCACTTCAAATTAAGAAGTGAACTTTCTTATAATAAAACCCAACTCCGGCATTATGGCGAATACGTTGATGGTAATCGTCACAAGCTTTTCAACAAACAATTGCGGGCAATGCGCGGAAGTACTGCAGTAACAAATATTGGTATGCAATTGGAATATTTTCCGTTGAGTATTCGTGATTTTACTGCGACTATTGGTGCTTTGGCTCCATTCATTAGTTTAGGTGGCCAATTTAGTTTTTACGATCCGAGTGCTTATTCGACTTTGGGAAAACTTGATACTCCGGCAACAACTCCAGTAAAATATTATCATGCTACACAAAATTCCGGCGGAACCGTTTGGTCTATTGTTGGAAGTGTAGGAACACGTTATAAATTAGCACCGTCTTCCGATTTAATGGTCGATTTAAGGTTACAATATTATTTCTCAAATTGGGTAGACGGATTGAATCCAAATCCGGAGCAATATCCTGAAAACAAAGCCAATGACTGGTTGGTTTGGTTTAATGTTGGCTATATTTATTACATTCAATAAAACCGAGCGCTTTATAAAAAATAAAAACCCAATACAATCTATTGGGTTTTTTTGTTTCTTATTGTAACGCTTGTTTGAGATCGTCTATTAAATCCTGACTGTCTTCAATGCCTACGCTCAGGCGAACCAAATCGTCGGTAATCCCGATTTCTTTTCTTTTGTCTTCCGGTATCGATGCATGCGTCATTAACGCAGGATGATTCGCCAGCGATTCTACACCACCCAATGATTCCGCCAATGTGAACATTTTTAGCTTTTCCAAAAAGGCAATAGCATCCGCTTTCAATCCTGAAGTGAAGGTAAAAGAAACCATTCCTCCAAAACCACTCATTTGTTTTTTGGCGATTTCATGAAACGGATGACTTGGCAATCCTGGATAATAGACCGTTTTGATTTTAGGATGGTTGCTTAAAAATTCGACAACCTTTTCGCCATTTTCGCAATGCCTTTGCACCCGTAAGTGTAATGTTTTAATCCCTCTTAGCACTAGAAAACTATCCATTGGGCCAAGCGTAGCACCGGTAGCGAACTGCTGGAAATGCAGTTGTTCTCCGAGTGCAGCATCTTTGACGATCAATGCGCCAGCAATGACATCAGAATGCCCGCCCAAATATTTGGTTGCCGAATGCATAACGATGTCCGCTCCCAAATCTAAAGGGCGCTGTAGATAGGGTGTTGCAAAAGTATTGTCGACAGCGAAAAGTATTTTTTTGGATTTGGCGATTTTGGCGATTTCTTCGATATCGGCTAATTTCATCAATGGGTTTGTTGGTGTTTCCACCCAAATCAATTTGGTATTGTCATTGATCAGCGATTGGAATTTCGCGATGTCATTCATATCGACAAAATGAAATTTAATTCCAGAATCTTTATAAATGCGTGTGAACATCCGGTATGTTCCGCCATATAAATCATCCATCGCAATGACCTCATCTCCTGCTTTGAAAGACCGCAAAAGGCAATCGGTTGCTGCCAATCCTGATGAAAAAGCCAATGCACGGGTGCCGTTTTCGATACTCGCCAATGCATTTTCTAAAGCGGTCCGGGTCGGATTCGCCGCGCGGCTGTATTCGTAATCCGGATTCACCGGTTGTCCTGGGCTGTGCTGCACAAAAGTAGAAGTCTGGTAAACCGGCGGCATTACAGCTCCGGTACTTGGGTCATGGTGCTGTCCGCCATGAATCGTTTTGGTATTGAATTTCATTATCGGTTATTTTTTGTCAAAGATAGCAAGTTGTCTTTTTCTATGAAAACAGAATGTCACAAAGATATGTGAAATTAGCCCCGGTAGCAGCGGCATCCTTTTGCGCCATGTAATGAAGCAAAAGATAAAGCGGATAACGGGAAATAGCTCCTGAGGAATTAAATAAATTTCCGGATGCTCATCATCATTCCGATATGCATGGCTTCATGATAATAATTGAAGGCGATAGCGTCTTCGGCGCTTCGAATCGTGTAGCCGGACATCGTGGTAAACTCCGTGAAGGTTTTGAATATTTTCGCGTTTAAATCGGCTCTGGTCTGGTTGATGGTTTCAAACAATAAGGATTGAATTTCATCGACTTCTGCCTGCGACAATGCGCCTATTGGTTTTGTGCCTCTTTTGTATTTCTCGATCATTTCTGTGGAAACCATCATCGGCAAACCGGACAAATTATACACCAGCATTTGCTGCACCACGATGATGTGCGCGATGTTCCAAATCAGGTTGTTGTTGAATCCTTCGGGAATTTTGTTGAGTTGTTCTAAAGTATAATTTTCGAGAAACTGTGAGATCACTTTTCTGCTGGTGCGGGTAATTTCGAAAGCCTGATGCATCGGTAAATTTTTTAT
>JBBRXW010000045.1:0-10315 GCA_038238295.1 Flavobacteriales bacterium
AGTTTGAAACCTTGTGACACGCCAAATCGGTCACGATGAACCTAATAAAAAAGTATGATTACAAATACCGAACTTGAATACAAAGGCGACTTATATCCATCGAATATAGTAGCATTCAAAAAAGATGTCGATAGCGTTTATTTTTATACCGACAACAGCGTTATCCTCAAAGTGACGGTGCTTCGCGACAGTTTGATTCGCTTTCGTTATACGACCAAAGGATATTTCAGCAAGGATTTTTCGTATGCCATCGATAAAACGCAATCGCACGGCTATAATTTTCTTGAAGTTACCGAGGAGAAAACCTGTTACAAAATCAAAACCAGTAAAGTAATTTGCTCGATTGATAAAATCGATTTGCGTGTTGCGATTACCGATCTTGAAGGAAGCTGTATTTTAGAAGATGAACTCGGTTTTCACTGGGAAGAAAGTTATCATTTCGGCGGAAATATTGTCAAAATGAGCAAGGCTTCCAAAGAAGGAGAATGTTTTTACGGTATGGGCGATAAAGCGTCGCATGCCAATCTTAAAGGGAAAAGAGTAGAAAATTGGGCCACAGATCAATATGCTTTTCATAAAGATCAGGAACCATTATACAAAGTTGTTCCGTTCTACATTGGACTTCAGAACAAACACGCGTACGGAA
Organism: Flavobacteriales bacterium; assembly: GCA_038238295.1. Classification (GTDB taxonomy): domain Bacteria; phylum Bacteroidota; class Bacteroidia; order Flavobacteriales; family Flavobacteriaceae; genus Flavobacterium. The sequence goes on from JBBRXW010000045.1 coordinate 647, forward strand.
TTTTCTTCGACAATACCTTTAAAACCACTTTCGATTTCTGCCATGAAAAAAGAAATGTCGCTAGTTATTGGGCGGATGGCGGTGAAATGAACTACTACTTTGTCTACGGTCCAAAGATGCAAGACGTCGTTACTACCTATACGCATTTAACAGGAAAACCCGAATTACCGCCACTTTGGGCGCTGGGTTACCATCAATGTAAATGGAGTTATTATCCGGAAAGCAAAGTGAAAGAAGTCACCAGCAAGTTTCGCGAATTGCAGATTCCATGCGATGCGATTTATCTCGATATCGATTATATGGAAGGCTTCCGCTGCTTCACCTGGAACAAGGACTATTTTCCCGATCCCAAACGAATGGTCGCCGAACTGGCTGAAGACGGTTTTAAGACGGTCGTCATCATCGATCCGGGAATCAAAATCGATAAAGAGTACTGGGTGTATCAAGAAGCTTTAGAGAAAGATTACTTCTGTAAAAGAGCCGACGGTCCTTATATGAAAGGAAAAGTTTGGCCGGGCGAATGCAATTTCCCCGATTATACCAATCCGGAAGTCCGGGAATGGTGGGCAGGATTATTCAAAGAATTGATTTCAGATTTCGGTGTCAAAGGGGTGTGGAACGATATGAATGAACCTGCCGTGATGGAAGTTCCTGGGAAAACATTCCCAATGGATGTGCGTCACGATTATGACGGAAATCCATGCAGTCATAGAAAAGCACACAATATCTATGGGACTCAAATGGCGCGTGCTACCTATGAAGGTGTCAAGCAATTTGCCTATCCGAAGCGACCATTTATCATTACGCGTTCGGCCTATTCCGGCGCACAGCGTTATACGTCATCATGGACGGGCGATAACGTCGCTTCCTGGGAACATTTATGGATTGCCAATATTCAGATGCAGCGCATGTCGATTTCTGGGATGGGCTTTACCGGTTCTGATATTGGTGGTTTTGCCGAACAACCTTCAGGTGAATTATACGCACGTTGGATTCAGTTGGGCGTGTTTCATCCGTTTTGCAGAACGCATTCCTCGGGAGATCACGGGGATCAAGAACCTTGGTCATTCGATGTAGATGTCATCAATATTACAAGAAAATTTGTGCAATTGCGCTATCAATTGTTGCCATATTTGTATACGATGTTTTGGGAATATATTAACGATGGCGTTCCGATGCTGAAGCCGTTAGTGTATTTTGATCAGGAAGACACGCAGACCCATTACCGCACGGATGAATTTATTTTTGGAAACCAGATTTTGGTCTGCCCGATTTTGGAGCCGAATGCTTTGGGACGCCGCATGTATTTGCCCATCGGTAATTGGTACAATTACTGGACCGACGAATTAGCCTCTGGGCGCAAAGAATTGTGGGTGAAAACCGATTACGATCAGATTCCGATTTTTGTCAAAGAAGGAGCCATTATTCCAAAATATCCGGTGCAGCAATATGTCGGAGAAATCGATTTTGAAGAAATCAGCCTCGATGTTTATTTCAAATTGGGTAAAGAAAAATCGGTGCTTTATGAAGATGCACAAGATGGGTACGATTATAATAATGGACGATTTAGTTTGGCGACTTTCACGCTTCGGGGTAAAGAAACCGAAGTGATTGTTCAGCAGCACAAAGAAGGGAAATTTGAAACGAATTATTCGAGATTTAAAATTAATCTTCATGGACTTCCTTTTAAAGTTAAAAAAATTGAGATCGATAATGAAGAGGTGACTTTCGATAAAGTTAATTTCGATGGGAAAAGTACTTTGACTATCGATAAAGAATTTTCGGAACTCTACATTACAGGCGTTTAAATTGACCTTGAAATTTTGAAACTATTCGTGCTAATTTCAGTACTAAAAATGCATTTAGTGTTGTATTTTTGTTTGGATCTAAAACTTAAAACATGAAAAAGCACTTTATATTTATTGGCATGGTAGGTTTGTTTTTATCTTGCTCTACCAACCCGTTCACAGGGAAAAGTAATTTGAATTTCGTTTCTAACAGCGAAATATTCCCATCTGCCTTCCAGCAATATGGCACTTTTCTGAAAGACAATAAAGTCGTTATCGGAACTTCTGATTCCAGAATGGTAGAAACCGTAGGAAGCAAAATCAAAAATGCCGCGGAACGCTGGCTCAAAGCCAATGGCCAAGATCATTATCTTGATGGGTATCAATGGGAATATAAATTGGTCGAAAGCAAAGAGGTGAATGCCTGGTGCATGCCTGGTGGAAAAATTGTAGTGTATTCCGGAATTTTACCGATTACCCAAAATGAAGCCGGATTGGCGACCGTATTGGGACATGAAGTTTCCCACGCTTTGGCAAACCATGGTGCACAGCGTATGAGTGCCGCTCAATTGCAACAGCTTGGAGCGGTTGGAGTAGCAGTAGCGACAAATAATAAAAGCGCAGAAACCCAACAAATATTTCAGCAAGCATACGGATTAGGTTCTGAAGTGGGCGTGATGTTGCCTTTTAGCCGAAACCACGAAAGCGAAGCCGATCAAATTGGATTGACCTTAATGGCCATTGCCGGGTATAATCCCGATCAGGCGTTGACGTTTTGGCAAAGAATGTCGGCCAAAGGTGGAGGACAAGCACCGCCTGAATTCTTGAGTACACACCCGTCTGATGCCACCCGTATTGCCGACATCAAAAGGTTGATTCCCGAAGCCAAGAAAACAGCGGCGCAGTTTGGAGTAACGTACAAGTAAAACTGATGTAAGAAATAGAAAAGCCATTCCTTTGAATGGCTTTTTTTTGGACTGGATTTTACAAATCTTTACTGTAAACACCGTTGCTAACTTCTGTAAATCCTAATTTTTTGAGGTATTTGAAATACCGTTCGTTATTGCCTTCAGCGATGATACGAGTATACCCAGCAGCCATAAATTTTTCCTTGAGTTGGAAATAAACGTATTGCCCGTTTTTGAAATCTTTGTATTCCGGAAGCACATAATCTAAACCAACATGCAAAATAGTTTTGTCTTCTTTGTGATGTGCTAAAAATAATCCGGCGACTGCCATGTTCCGGAGAATAAAAAAACTAACGGTATTTTTATCCGGTTGATACGAAAAACCGGGACATATTTTTTGGATGCTTGTATTATGGAAACTAAGAAAACGAACTAAGTACCGACTCTTGGCTTTGATCTCGAGAATTTCGAAAACTTCTTTTTTGGAATACATCTGCAACAGGTAATAGATATCGACTAGAACAATGATGCTGTTGAGGGCACCAACTGGAATAGCCCCGATTGAAAAACCATAAATAGAAAAAAGTGTTGCGCCGATAAGGTTGATCCATCGGAATTTGATGATAGAACTCATCATCATCGAGAGCACAATAATCACCGAAGCGATGTAGCCAATATAGTGTAAAAGGTCTGCTGTCATAAAATCGTTTTGCGAATAAAGGCGCAAAAGTAACGTATTTTTTTGGCGAAGGCTACTGCATGTTGAGAAGATTATACCGCTTGTTTCCGGATTGCCCTAGCCCCGATTGTAGTGGAAATCCTTGGCATGTTAACGTCAAGTTGCCTTCGACTGTGACGCTGCCTCTACATGACAAGATTGTAGCGGAAAGCGGGAACAGCTCCTGAAAATAAAATTAATTTTTAATGAGTTTTTGAGTGTGCGTTTTCGTGCCTTGTTGCACGGTGATGACATAGAGTCCTTTTGGAAGATTGGAAATGTCGATAGCGCTTTGATTGCTTTTTTTAAGAATACTTTCGCCGAGTAAATTAAGGATTTCAACTTCGTATTTCTCGTCCGTAACATTCGCAATATGAATGGTGTTTTCGGATGGATTCGGATAAATGGAAATCGTTTTTTTATGCGTTTCCGCTGTTGCCAAATTGCAATTGAAGTTGTTGATATACTGCCAAATTTGGTTGCATAAAATGAAAGGCACTTCGGAAGAATCGGGCGCATCGCCCATACGGATCACCACCAGTCCATCGGTCGGCGCAATGCTCATGATCTGTCCATTTTTACCAATGCCTGCGAACATATCATCGGGTGCGTCGGGAGCATAGGAACCTGGAAAAACAACTTGGCTGGTAGGCACCATAAAACTCGATTTGCCGTTGAGCCACCACAAATACCCATACGAATTATTGAGATTTTGTGAGGTGTTGATCATCTGATTGTAATAGGTGCTGTTGAGTAGCGTGCTGCCATTCCATGCCCCGTGACCCTGAATTAGAAGTCCATAACGCGCCATACTTCTTGCCGTGCTGAAAAACACATTGTCGTAATCGATAGTGGTCCAGCTTCCGGTCATTCCGGTAGGCGTTTTTAATTTGAGTTGCGTATAGGTATTAATATTTTGTCCGGTTGCATTTTCGAGCACGCTTTCGAGGAGGGTATACGGGGCATTATGATACGCCCATCGAGTTCCGGAATCCGCCAAATAACTAAGACAACTTGGAAGGGTGCAATGGTTATCGGTACCGCCATCGTCGAGTCCGGAAGTCATCGTGAGTTGATTGCGAATAGTAATGTTGTTTTCCTGAGCAAGCGTACAGCTGGTCCAACCTGTTCCGAGATACGTGGAAGTTTTATCAGTAATAGCCAAATGGTTTTCTTCTTGGGCTTTCCCAACCAAAAAGGAAGTAATTGTTTTTCCTGCCGACGCCCAGTACCATAATGATTCCTGGGTGAAGGTGCCGAAGTATTTCTCGAGAACAATTTTTCCGTCTTTCAGCACTATGAAGCCTTTGGTATTTTCTTGATCGAGAAAGGTATAGAGGTCATTGATTCTTTCCGGGCACCAGTTTAAAGTTGCGGGATCGGTAGTTTCCCAAGTCGCAGTAGTGCTCAGTGGTGGATAATAAAGATTCTGTGCGGCAGCATTGTGAATTATAAAAATGAAAATGATCAATAGTGGACATAAATTTTTCATAGCGCTTTTTTTTAAAACTGGAACTTGGACGAGAAGTAGCCCGTTTAGTTTAAAGACAGATTCTTTCCGATGCGCTAAATTTAATTTTAAAAAAACGTAAATTTCACCATTCGTTTGAAAATTTAAATAAATTCGTGGCAGTGAAATCAAATTAAAAAAAGAAACCATGGCAGATTTACCTAAAGGAAGTAAAAAATTATTGAATGCCTGGGCTTTTTATGATTGGGCGAATTCGGTGTATCCACTGGTAATTTCGTCCGCAATTTTTCCCATTTTTTATGAAGCGCTCTTTAGCGACCGCAACCATTACATTCATGTTTTTGGGACGGAGCTCAAAAATTCAGCATTGATTAGTTTTGTTACCGCCGCTGCATTTTTGATGGTCGCTTTGTTTTCGCCATTGTTATCCGGAATCGCCGATTATGTAGGGAACAAAAAAGATTTTATGCGTTTCTTTTGCTATTTGGGCGCGTTGTCGTGCATCGGTTTGAACTGGTTCAGCCTCGAAAACATCTACGTTGGATTGCTTTTTTACTTTTTAGGATTAATCGGTTTCTGGGGAAGCCTCGTGTTTTACAATTCGTATTTGCCCGATATTGCTTTTGAAGAACAACAGGATGCCGTCAGCGCCAAAGGATATTCTTTAGGCTATATCGGCAGTGTCATCTTGCTGATTATCAATCTGGCAATGGTCATGAAACCGCAGTTGTTTCATATTTCCGGAAGTGAAGGAGAAGCCGCCATGAAAGCAATGCGTTATTCGTTTGTCATGGTAGGAATCTGGTGGATTGCCTTCAGCCAGTATACGTATTTTTATTTGCCGAAAGGGAATAAAAACGGGGAACGTAAAGTGACGAAAGATGTTATTTTTAACGGCTTCAAGGAATTGAAAAAAGTCTGGGATTTATTGAAAGAAAACCTAGTATTGAAACGCTACTTATCCGGCTTCTTCGTTTATAGCATGGCCGTTCAAACGGTGATGCTCATCGCCACATATTTCGGTACGCAGGAAATTAAATGGGAATCGAAAAGTCAGAGTACCATTGGATTGATTATTTGTATTTTGGTGATTCAATTGGTGGCGATTGTAGGTGCTGTTTTGACCTCGAAAGCTTCGGCGAAATTTGGCAACATTCCTACATTAATAGTGATCAATTGCTTCTGGATTCTATTATGTATTGGGGCGTATTTTATTACTTTACCAGTAGAATTCTATATTATGGCCGGGATGGTCGGTTTAGTAATGGGTGGTATTCAGGCGTTGTCGCGATCAACCTATTCGAAACTGCTGCCCGAAACCGAGGACACCGCTTCGTTCTTTAGTTTCTTTGATGTATCGGAAAAAATAGGGATTGTCATCGGAATGTGCGTTTATGGCGTCATTGATCAGATCACCGGAAGCCCGAGATTTGCGATTGTCTTTTTAGGAGTTTTCTTTTTCGTAGGCGTCATTTTACTTCGGAGAGTTCCAAAAAAATAAAAAATGCTTTCCCGTCATGAGCGTTAAATATAAAATAATGTAGGTTCTTTCAATTTTCGTTAATTGAAATTAATTATATTTGGAATCTTAATAAAGTTAATACCTAATGAATAAGATAAAACTTGCCCATTTCTTTTCGCTTCTTGCAGTCGTGTTTTTTCTTTCCTGTGAAAACGAACCTATAGATCCTACCTTATTATTGGTTAGTCCGGATTGCCATGCTCCTTATTCTTTTGATGTAAGTGATTTCGTAGGTGGCAACACAGTCAACCTAAGCTGGGATACCGGTGACGGCAGTTCTTGGGAAGTACAATACGGAACTCATGGTTTTCTATTGGGAAGTGGAACATCTGTAATTTTATCGAACAATAGTTCTATCATCAATGGGTTAGTGTCGACAACAGATTATGATTTTTATATCAGAACCATCTGCGGAGCGGGGGTATATAGTCAATGGGTAGGTCCGGTAGGAGTAGGCGAAAGCGCCGTTTCCTGTTCAGAACCTAATAATATGCTGGTCGTCCGATCGGGGACCGATGAAACGAAAGCTACCGTTTCTTGGACGGCGAATCCGGATGAAAGCTCATGGCAAATTCAATATGGCGCACAAGGCTTTGTTATTGGTGCCGGGACACAAATCACTTCCAATACTACTTCTAAAGTAATCTCCAATTTGGTAGCGACGGTAAGTTATGACTTTTATTTGCGTTCGAAATGTTCTGCCAATGATTATAGTAATTGGGTTGGACCCTATACTATCGTAGCCGGCGGTACTCCTTCTACAACCGATTACTGGCCAAGAGCGATCAACAATCAATGGATTTTTTCTGTCGATAATGTCAACCAAGATCCAATAAAAATTGTTTCTACCGACCTTGTTGGAGGAAATACGTATTATACTTTTGAGCCAAATGCCACGACTTCAAATGCGACCATCCGCATAAGAAAATCGAATACCGGAGATTATTTTTATAAAATAGAAGATATTACTACTGGTGGCGGTGTAACGACAGGAAGTGAAACCATCATATTGAAAGATTACCTTCCGGTTGGAGGAAGCTGGACAAATAATTATGTGCAAACCACTACTTATCCTGGTTTCCCGCCTATAAATTTGGATGTTGCCGTAGTAAGCACCATTATGGAAACGAATGCAACTGTCACTGTTCCAGACAACACCTTCAATAATGTGATTGTTGTAAAAAGAATACAAACGTTCAGCGGAGTTGGCTTTCCAACAACGGTAACTACCAGTACGTATTGGTTTGCAAAAAATCAAGGACCAGTTAAAATTACTACGCAAACTGACGGCGGAGCGGTTACTAGCCAACTACTGACGGCACACATCTTATTTTAGATTTGACAAACAATAAAAAAAACCTGAACATTAGCTGTTCAGGTTTTTTTTATAGCACTAAAATTGATTTTTCATAGCAACTAACGAGTTATTCTGTAGTACATCGATTTTATAATAATTTATTGTTTTATGTTGTCTACATTTGTTTCACCAATTACCCATTCAATGTAATTTAGACCTACTAAATTTTATGTCATACCACAACCTACTTACCATTGACAACTTGTCACTGCAAGAATTCGATACCGATGCAGAATTAATTCCGCTTTTAACACCTGAAGATGAAGAGGAAATGAATAACGAAGAATTACCTTCTTCATTGCCCATTTTACCTTTACGAAATACCGTTTTATTTCCAGGCGTGGTAATTCCGATTTCTGCAGGCCGCGATAAATCCATCAAATTAATAAATGATGCCAATGCCGGCAATAAAATAATTGGAGTTGTCGCTCAAAAGAATGAGGAAGATGAAGACCCGACCAAAAATGATATCCATAAAATAGGCACCGTTGCAAGAATTTTGAGGGTTCTTAAAATGCCGGACGGAAATATTACTGTAATTCTTCAGGGGAAAAAGCGATTTGAAATCGATGCGGTTACGTCAGAAAAGCCGTATATCAATGCTTACGTTAAAGAAGTTGAAGAGAAAAGACCGGGACAGCATGATACCGAATTTCTGGCGATTCTCGATTCTATCAAAGAATTGGCGATACAAATCATCAAGGAAAGCCCGAACATTCCAACCGAAGCTACTTTTGCAATAAAAAATATTGAAAGCCAATCGTTTCTAGTCAATTTCGTTTCTTCCAATATGAATTTATCGGTCAGCGAAAAGCAAAATTTACTGGCGATGAATGCCCTCAAAGAAAGAGCACTCGAAACACTGCGTTTCATGAATGTGGAACTTCAGAAATTGGAATTAAAAAACGACATCCAGTCGAAAGTTCGTTTCGATTTAGATCAGCAGCAACGCGAATATTTCTTACACCAACAAATGAAAACCATTCAGGAAGAACTGGGCGGCGTTTCGCAGGAAGAAGAAATGGACGAGATGCGTCTCAAAGCGAAATCCAAAAAATGGGACGATAAAACCAAAAAACATTTCGAAAAGGAATTGTCTAAAATGCAGCGCATGAATCCACAAGCGCCGGATTTTGGAATCCAAAGAAATTACCTCGAGCTATTTTTAGAATTGCCATGGAACCACTTTTCGAAAGACAATTTCGATTTGAAACGTGCCCAGAAAATATTAGACCGGGATCATTTCGGTTTGGAAGATGTCAAGAAAAGAATGATCGAACACTTGGCAGTTTTGAAATTACGAAACGATATGAAATCGCCGATTATCTGTTTGGCCGGACCTCCGGGTGTCGGAAAAACATCGATAGGGAAATCAGTAGCTGAAGCATTAGGCAGAGAATATGTTCGAATATCTTTAGGAGGATTGCGCGATGAAGCGGAGATCCGTGGCCACCGAAAAACGTATATCGGAGCCATGCCAGGAAGAATTATCCAAAGCTTGAAGAAAGCAGGAACTTCAAATCCGGTTTTTGTTTTAGATGAAATTGATAAATTATCCAACAGCAACCAAGGCGATCCATCGTCGGCATTGCTTGAAGTTTTAGACCCGGAGCAAAACAATGCTTTCTATGATAATTTTCTTGAAATGGGATACGATTTGTCGAAGGTGATGTTTATAGCAACATCCAACAATATGCAGGCAATTCAACCGGCGTTGAAAGACCGTATGGAAGTCATCAAAATGTCGGGCTACACGATTGAAGAAAAGACCGAGATCGCACGCCAGCATTTATTTCCAAAACAACTGAAAGAACACGGATTAACTCCAAAGGATTTGATCATTGGCAAAAAGCAACTAGAGAAAATCGTTGAAGGGTATACCCGTGAATCCGGAGTCCGTGGCCTC
>JBBRXW010000046.1:0-10145 GCA_038238295.1 Flavobacteriales bacterium
CATCAATGTCAAAGATACCTCCTCAACGCACCAAGGCGCTCTACAATACCTTTTATTTGTTCGGTAGTTGTCATAAATTGTATTAATTTTGGCGTTGCTATAATCTTTGGTCAGAGTCCTAGCCCCGATTGCAGCGGTATCCTTTTGTGCTCCCGACACTTCGGGGTAGCGCAAAAGATTAAAGCGGAAAGCGGGAATAGCTCCTGACGAAAACAAAAGTAAACTATCTGCAATTGATATGGAAATAAATTTAATCAGCGATACCGTCACCAAACCGTCAGCAGAAATGCTTCAGTTTATGTTTAATGCCCAAGTCGGCGACGATGTATTCAAGCAAGATCCGACTGTTAATGAATTTGAAAGACTGGTCGCCGAATTATTCGGAATGGAAGCGGCTCTTTTTTTTCCGACCGGAACGATGGCCAACCAAACGGCGATTAAACTGCATACGAATCCGGGCGATCAGATAATTTGTGATAAATGGTCGCACATTCATTTGTATGAATCGGGTGGTGCTTCATCTAATAGTGGTGTTAATTTTAATCTGCTCGATGGCGACAGAGGAATGATCACTGCCGATCAGGTAAGGGAAGGCATCAATGATCCTGAGTTTTACCATACGCCATTATCGAAAATGGTAGGTATTGAAAACACTACGAATAAAGGCGGTGGCGCTTGCTACGACCTTAGCGAATTGCAAGAAATTAAACAGGTTTGTATAGACCATAATTTAAAATACCATTTGGATGGTGCCCGTTTGTGGAATGCATTGATCGCGAAAAAGCAACACCCAAAACAATTCGGGGAATTATTCGACACGATATCGGTGTGTTTCTCGAAAGGATTAGGTGCACCGATTGGTTCGGTTTTGGTTTCCGATGCGGCAACTATCAAAAGAGCGTTGCGCGTCCGTAAAATATTCGGAGGCAATATGAGGCAATCCGGCTATTTGGCGGCGGCAGGAATCTATGCGCTGCAAAATAACATCAGTCGCCTCGAAGAAGATCACCGCCGCGCAAAGGAATTAGGAGCCGTTTTGCAAACACTTTCGTGGATAGAAAAGGTCGAGCCGATTGAAACCAACATCATCGTTTTTTCAGCGAAATCGACTATTCCGGATCAACAAGTAATTGAAAAATTGAAACAGAAAAATATCGCTATTAGTTTGCTGGCTAAAGGGAAATTAAGAATGGTGACCCATTTGGATTATAAAGAAGTAATGCATACTTATGTATTGGAAGCGCTAGAGAAACTACAGTTTTCCAATACGCATCAATGATTGTAGGTAATCCTCCAAATCGTATTGCTCGTATCGTCAGAAATCAGCATCGAGCCATCGTTTAAAACAGCAACGCCGACGGGTCTTCCGTGAACTTTGCTTTCCTTCAAATCGTCAACAAATCCTGTAAGGAAATCTTCGGGTTTGCCAGAGGGTTTGCCATTTTCGAATGGAATAAAAATCACTTTATAGCCGGATATAATCGAACGGTTCCACGAACCATGCTGCGTGACGAAAGCACCGTTCTGATATTTTGCAGGGAAAGAATGTTCCTGATAAAATAGAAGCCCTAACGAAGCCGTGTGCGATCCCAATGGAATATCCGGTACGATTACTTTTTCGATTGGAACTGGACTTTGTTTATCTTCCAATCTTGGATCTTTATGCTGCCCATAATAGAAAAATGGCCAGCCGTAAAAGCCGCCTTCTTTGACGCCGGTCAAGTAATCGGGAACCAATTCATCGCCGAGCTCATCGCGCTCATTCACTGCTGTCCATAATGTTTGCGTTCCCGGCGCCCAGTCCATTCCAACAGGATTTCGCAATCCGTGAGCATAAATCCGTTCTCCCGAACCATCGGTATTGATTTCTAAAATGGTTCCTCTTCGTATTTCATTCTGCAGTCCATCTTCCGCGACATTGCTGCCCGAACCGACACCGATGTAAATTTTATCTTTTTTCGAATTGGTAATGATGTTTCTCGTCCAGTGGCGGTTGTGTTCTCCGGCGGGCAATGAAATGATTTTTTTTCCATTTCCTTTTAAGATTGTATCACCCAAGTGATACTCATATTTGACTATGGCATCCGTATTTCCGACATAGAAGTGATTTCCGATGATTAGCATTCCAAAAGGCTGGTTGAGATCTTCAGCAAACACATAGCGTTTTTTAGCGACGCCATTTTTGTCGATGCCTCTGAATAAAGTAATGCGGTTAGCACTTTCTCCGATGTGCTGCGTTTTGATTTTTCGGGAAATCTTAGCACCGAATTTTTTGATTCCTTTTAAAATTGTATTCGATTGCGCGACAAAAATATCACCGTTTTCCGCCACATATATCCAACGTGGATGGTCTAAACCGTCCGCAAATTTCTGTACGGTAAATCCTTTTGGAGCAGTGGGTGTTTCGTTGTCTTTCCAGCCGATGACATTGCTGAAATTTTTAGACGATTTGGTGGCAAAGGGTTGATCGAGTTTGTCGGTGTATCCGGCAGTTGACGCAGAGCCACTGTAAGATTCGTTGGTTACTTTTCTCGTTGAACAGGATAGCATACAAAAGAGAACAAAGGCAATGCAGCTGAGATTTTTCATTACAATGAATTTAGATTTTAATCGGATTTCGTTTCTACAAATTTGACACACATTTGGTTGGAGCGCGTTATTAGAATAGAAAAATAAATTATATAATTCACATATCAGAGCCGTTGAAAGTCTGTCGATACTAGCATTGTGCCCAATTTCAGAAATATGTTAATAATTTATACTACTTTAAAAGCAGGAGTTTTACTAAATTGCCAAGTCACAATTACAAACCAAATAGATGAAAAAACTTCAGATTTTGAATTGCCTTTGTCTTATTTTTGCAACTGCTTATTCTCAAAACAAAACCACGACAATGTCAGACAACACCAATGCGCCTATCGCTGCTATAAAGCCCAAAACATTAGAGAAACACGGAGATGTCAGAATCGATAACTATTTTTGGCTGAATGATCGGGAAAACCCGGAAGTAATCGATTATTTGAATAAAGAGAACGAGTATTATAATACGGCAACCGCCGATACCAAAGGTTTTCAAAGTGAACTTTTCGATGAAATGAAAAGCCGTATCAAGGAAGATGACGAATCGGTTCCTTATTTATATAATGGGTATTATTATATCACGCGTTTTGAAAAGGGTAAAGATTATCCGATTTATTCCAGAAAGAAAGAAACCCTGATCGCGCCTGAAGAAATTATGTTTGATGGCAATGTCATGGCAAAAGACCATAAATATTTCCAATTGAGCGGCATCAGCATCAGCAATGACAATCAATTGGCGCTTTTTGCTTTGGATATTGTTGGAAGACGAATTTTTACACTGCACATTAAAAATTTAATGACCGGAGAAATTCTTGCCGATAAAATCGAAAACGCCACCGGAAATGCCGTTTGGGCAAATGATAATAAGACCCTATTTTATACACACCAAGATGAGAAAACTTTGCGTTCGGATAAAGTTTTTAAGCATAAATTAGGCACCGATGCGGCAAAAGATATGTTGGTGTATTTTGAAAAGGACGATACTTTTAATGTTGGTGTTGGAAAAGGCAAATCTAAAAAATATATTTCCATCAGTTGTTCGAGCACGCTGACCGACGAATACCGTACGATATTAGCGGATGAACCGGATAGTGACTTTAAGATTTTCCAGAAAAGAATCCGTGGATTAGAATACAGTATTTCTCATTATGGCAACAGTTTTTATGTGATGACGAATGCTGATAAAGCGACGAACTTCAAAGTAATGAAGACTCCTGAAAACGCAACATCTAAAGAAAACTGGAAAGATCTTATTCCACACCGCGAAGAAGTTTTGATCGAAGGCATCGATATTTTTAAAGACTATTTAGTCGTTTCGGAACGCAGCAACGGGCTCAATAAAATTCGCATCATGCCCTGGAGTGGGAAAGGGGAATATTACCTGCCTTTCGACATCGAAACGTATACCTGTTATACGACTTCGAATGTTGATTTTGACACCGAGATTCTGCGCTATGGGTATCAATCGATGGCGACACCTTCTTCGGTAATCGACTTCAATATGAAAACTAAAGCCAAGGAAATTAAAAAAGAACAGCAGGTTTTAGGCGGCAAATTCGACAAAAATAATTATATTGAAGAACGCATTTGGGCAACGGCTGCCGATGGAACGAGAGTACCGATGTCTGTGGTTTATCGAAAAGGAATGCAGAAAAATGGGAAAAATCCATTGCTGTTGTATGCCTATGGCTCGTATGGAATTTCGATGGATCCGTATTTTTCTTCCACACGATTATCGCTTTTAGACCGCGGTTTTATCTATGCCATCGCGCACATTCGTGGCGGCGAAGATTTAGGCCGTCAATGGTATGAGAACGGAAAACTATTGAAAAAGAAAAACACCTTTACAGACTTTATCGATTGCTCTAAATTTCTGATAGCCGAAAAATATACTTCGGCGGAACATCTTTATGCTGAAGGCGGATCTGCCGGCGGTTTATTGATGGGAGCTGTAGCGAATATGGCACCGCAGCTCTATAACGGTATGATTGCTCAAGTTCCATTTGTGGATGTGATGACAACGATGCTCGATGATTCGATTCCACTAACAACAGGGGAATACGATGAATGGGGAAATCCAAATGAGAAAAAATATTACGAGTATATGCGATCGTATTCTCCCTATGATAATGTGAAGGCGCAAGACTATCCTAACATGTATGTTTCTACTGGTTTACACGATTCACAGGTGCAATATTGGGAACCGGCAAAATGGGTTGCCAAACTGAGAGTTACGAAAACCAACAACAAACAGTTGTTTCTCGATACTAATATGGATGCCGGTCATGGCGGGGCTTCAGGAAGATTTGAAGCATTGAAAGAGCTTTCCAAAGAATTTGCATTTATATTAGATTTAGAAAAAATTAAAAAGTAATTCGATTTTTTTTGTTAGATTTGCAAGGATTTGAGGGTAACAGAAATGTTGTCTGCCTTGATTAACTATTTTTTTATGAAAGAAGAAATAAAAGCTTACAATAATGTCTTGGAATTAATAGGAAACACTCCTCTTATTAAGCTCAATAAGGTTACCGAACATTTGAAAGGTAATTTTTATGCAAAGGTGGAAGCATTTAATCCGGGTCACTCAACGAAAGACAGAATTGCTTTATACATTATAGAAGAAGCTGAAAAACGCGGTATTCTTTCCCCAGGTGATACTATAATTGAAACAACATCAGGCAATACTGGCTTTAGTCTCGCTATGGTCAGTATCATCAAAGGGTATAATTGCATTTTAGCAGTCAGTTCAAAATCTTCCCAAGATAAAATCGATATGTTACGCAGCCTTGGTGCCAAAGTATATGTTTGCCCGGCACATGTTTCTGCTGACGACGAACGCTCGTATTATAATGTAGCCAAGCGTTTGCATGAAGAAACGAAAGGTTCGGTTTATATTAATCAGTATTTTAATCAATTGAATATCGATGCACATTACCAAACAACGGGCCCTGAAATTTGGGAACAAACTCAAGGTAAGATCACGCATTTGGTAGCTTGCAGCGGAACAGGTGGCACCATTTCCGGAGCCGCAAAATATTTGAAAGAACAAAATCCAAATATCAGAATTTTAGGTGTCGATGCTTTTGGTTCGGTTTTAAAAAAATACCACGAAACCAAAGAATTCGACAACGATGAAATTTATCCATACCGAATCGAAGGTTTAGGAAAGAACTTGATTCCAACCGCCACTGATTTTGATGTTATTGACAAGTTTATCAAAGTAACCGATGAAGAAAGTGCTCATGCTACTAGAGAAATTACCAAGAAAGAAGGATTGTTTGTAGGATATACTTCCGGTGCGGTTTTGCAAGCGATCAAGCAATACGCCGAAGAAGGCGAATTTGATGAAAGCAGCAACGTTATTGCTATTTTCCCGGATCACGGTTCCCGCTACATGAGTAAAGTATTCAGCGATGAATGGATGAGCGACCAAGGATTCTTCGACAGTATCAATGAGGAAGAAGTTCAAAAAATAGAATTTATTAAATAAATATTTAGATTACTTGTATAAAAAACTCCAATCAATGATTGGAGTTTTTTATTGTTTGCATTTTAGATTCTCTCACCCTCTATTCTTCCATCGTATGATATACATTCTGCACATCATCGTCTTCCTCAATTTTTTCCAATAGTTTCTCTACATCTGCGACTTGGGCTTCTGTTAATGCTTTCGTCACTTGTGGAATCCTTTCAAAACCGGAAGATAAAATCTCTAATTTTCTGTTTTCTAATTCTTTCTGTATCGCTCCGAAACTTCCGAAGGGCGCGTAAATTAAAATTCCGTCTTCATCTTCAAAAACTTCTTCCGCGCCGAAATCGATTAATTCCAGTTCCAATTCTTCCGGATCCAAACCTGTTGAAGGAATACGGAAATTACAGGTATGGTCGAACATAAATTCTACCGAACCTTGCGTTCCCATCGTTCCGTTGCATTTATTAAAATAACTTCTAATATTCGCTACCGTTCGATTATTATTGTCCGTTGCTGTTTCAATTAAAAGCGCAATTCCATGCGGGGCATAGCCTTCAAACAATACTTCCTTATAATTCGCGGTGTCTTTATCGGTTGCTTTTTTAATAGCACGCTCCACATTTTCCTTTGGCATATTGGCCGACTTGGCATTCTGCATTACCGCACGCAATCTTGAATTGGCTTCCGGATTTGGACCGCCTTCTTTGACAGCCATCACAATATCTTTCCCAATTCTTGTAAACGCTTTTGCCATCGCTGACCAACGCTTCATTTTTCTTCCTTTGCGGAATTCGAACGCTCTACCCATTTCTACTATCTATTTATTGTGCAAAAATAATTTTTTCTGTTTGATATGCAAATGCCATAATGCAGCTGGTTTTACTTTTTGTAAAAAGGCAATTTCACCACTTTCGCCGGAACATCATTCTTCCTGATGCGGATAAAGATCTCGCTGTCGACCGCGCTATTCGGCACCGTAACATAACCCAACCCAATTCCAATTCCCAGAGTAGGCGACATCGTTCCTGAAGTAACGACTCCAATCACGTTCCCATTCGCATTGACGATTTCATAATCCTGACGCGGAACCGACCGTTCTTGCATTTCAAAACCGACTAATTTTCGCGTGACGCCGGCTTCTTTTTGTTTTTTCAATTTCTCGGAATTCACAAACTCCTTATTGAATTTTGTGATCCAACCCAAACCGGCTTCCAAAGGCGAAGTCGTATCATTAATATCATTGCCATACAAACAGAATCCCATTTCCAAACGCAACGTATCTCTTGCCGCCAATCCAATGGGTTTGATTCCAAACGGCTTCCCGGCCTCAAAAACTTTGTTCCATATCGTTTCGACTTCAGAATTCTTGCAGTAAATTTCAAAGCCACCCGAACCGGTATAGCCCGTAGCCGAAATAATCACATGCGGAAAACCGGCAAAATCACCGACTTCAAAATGATAATACGGAATCGATGTCAAATCTACGGAAGTCAATGATTGCATTGCTTCCACAGCTTTTGGACCCTGAATCGCCAACAGCGAAAAATCATCCGAAAGGTTGCGCATTTCGACATGCATGTCATTGTGCGAGGAAATCCACTCCCAATCTTTCTCGATATTCGATGCATTTACCACCAGCAAATACTGATCATCTTTAATACGATAGACAATTAAATCATCCACAATCCCACCGTCTTTGTTTGGCAAACACGAATACTGTGCACGCCCAATGGTTAATGTCGATGCATCATTCGATGTCACTTTCTGAATCAGCGCCAAAGCATTGTCGCCGGTCAAAAGGAATTCTCCCATATGTGAAACATCAAAAACACCCACGCTATTGCGGACTGTTTCGTGTTCGGCATTCACGCCTTCATATAAAATAGGCATAGTATATCCGGCAAAAGGAAGCATCTTGGCTCCCAGGCTTTCATGGATGTGTGTTAAGGCAGTATTTTTCATTATCGGCAGGAATTAAATTTAATTCGCTAATTTATTCAAAATTTATCAATTTATCGGATGCCAAAATGTAAAATTGCTATTAAATTTATCCACAGTATTAGGAGCTGTTTCCTGCTTTTGCCTTTATATTGTCATCCTGATCTTGCGCGGCAATCTCACAACGCCAAGGATATCGGCGCAATCAGGGCTAGGGCATTTTAGCTCCGGAAACCCTTCTGTTATTCACAGGATTTTTTGTATTTTTAAGCCAAACATTTTTGCTATGAATCTCCCTTTTCCGATTAATCATAAAGAAGTCCTGAACCGGTATAAGCTCATAAATACCAAAACCCATAAGGGAATTCAGGGACATGCCCTGATCATCGGCGGCAGTTATGGAAAAATAGGAGCGGTGTGCCTCGCATCGAAAGCCGCTTTAAAAACGGGCTGTGGATTAGTAACTTCATTCATCCCGTTTTGCGGCTATGATATCCTACAGACTTCCATTCCGGAAGTGATGGTGGTGACCGACAAATCAAAAAACCATCTTTCCAAAATTGAAATAGCAATCAAACCACAAGCCATCGGCATCGGCATCGGCATGGGGAAAGAACACGAAACGCAAACGGCGTTGCATGATTTCCTAAAAATCAATACACTGCCTTTGGTCATCGACGCAGATGCACTCAATATACTAGCGGAAAATCCATCATGGTTAGCATTGCTTCCGCCAAAAACAATACTGACGCCGCACCTTAAAGAGTTAGAACGTTTACTTGGAAACTGGAATTCGGAAGAGCAAAAATTGCAGAAAGCCATCGATTTTTCGATGCAATACAATGCAATTCTGATACTGAAAGGCGCGCCGACAAAAGTCATCGATGGCGAAAGTATTTATGAAAATACGACCGGAAATGCAGCATTAGCAACCGCAGGAAGTGGTGATGTACTGACCGGAATGATCACAAGTTTGCTGGCACAAGCCTATTCGCCGCTGAGTGCTGCGATGCTTGGCGTATACTTACATGGAAAAACAGCAGACATTGCGTTGCCGGAAACGGGCTATCAATCGTTTATCGCTTCCGATATCATCGCTACTATTGGCAAAGCTTTTTTGACTTTAGGAACGTTGTAGAAACGATTTTAATTCTTCGTAGGTTTTTATTTTTACACTCACTTTATCCTTATGCAATACGCTTTCAATTTGTGTTGGAATTGGAAGTTGAACATTCAGAATTCTTTCTACGACATCTAGGAATTTGATCGGATGCGCTGTTTCTAGAAAAATTCCGATAGAACCCGGGAAACGATTCATTTCTTGTTTCAATCCTAAATAACCAACTGCGCCATGTGGTTCAGCAATATATCCGGTAGCGGCATAAATAACTTTTAAAGCAGCAGTCGTCTCTTCATCGTTATACGAATACGAAGTAAAATCTTTTTTAAATTCATTCAAATCAGTATGGTACAATTCCTGAATCCGGATAAAATTACTCGGATTTCCAACATCCATGGCATTGGAAATAGTTGATTTTGAAGGCTTTGGATCATAACTTCCGGTCTTTAAAAACTGAGGTACTGTATCATTCACATTCGTCGAAGCGACAAAATGTTGTATTGGTAATCCCAATTTCTTAGCCATAATTCCGGCACAGATATTCCCGAAGTTTCCGCTCGGACAGGAAAATATCATGGGTTTGTTTTGTGATTTCA
Organism: Flavobacteriales bacterium; assembly: GCA_038238295.1. GTDB lineage: Bacteria > Bacteroidota > Bacteroidia > Flavobacteriales > Flavobacteriaceae > Flavobacterium. Next base: position 9,707 of record JBBRXW010000046.1, read on the forward strand.
ATTGCTTGTACGCAAAGAAAAAGTAAAACATCTGTGGCAACCAACGGGCAATATTAATCGAATTGGCAGAAGTCAATTTTTTATCAGCCAAACTTTCATCCAAAAATGCTTTCTTGACCATATCCTGGCAATCATCAAAAACACCATCGACTTCCAAAGCTTTAATGTTCTGACCTAAGGTTGTGAGTTGTCGTTCCTGTATATCACTTACTTTTCCAGACGGATAAAGGATAACGACATCAACGCCTTCCACACCAAGGAAACCGCTTGCTACAGCGCCACCGGTATCACCAGAAGTTGCTACCAAAACGGTATTTTTACTAGCGACACTGTCTTTATTGAAATACGCCAGACAACGTGACATAAAGCGAGCGCCAACATCTTTAAAGGCCATCGTTGGACCGTGATACAATTCTAAAGCATAAATTCCATCTTCAAC
>JBBRXW010000047.1:0-9748 GCA_038238295.1 Flavobacteriales bacterium
CACCTTCAACACATTTGTTGAGTAATGTTTCTTCAGCATCTGAAATCACCGATAAATTAATGACACCTGAGGCGACAACATAAAAACTATCGTGCAGCGTGTCACTAATCTGAAATAGAATCTTATGTTTTTCTAAAGTAATTACACGAATGCTTGACGCTACGATTTTAAGTTCCTCTATAGAGAGATTATTAAATGGCGCGTATTCTTTAAGAAAATCTGCAATTCGTTCAGCAATAACATTCATAGTATTGAGATATTAGTTTTCGGATCAGAGTACAAAAATAATAAACCTATTGTTCAAAGACTGCTTTCCTTTCAAAAAAGAAATTGATTTTATTAGCGTAGCAGCAAATAAGTTTAAATAGTGGCAGTTAGAGGGTTATTGAATAATTTTATATTTTACATAATATAAATTATAGTTCAATTCATAGTAACCACAAAGCAATTGAAAAATGAATACGCGTTTCATTTGCGTGCTAATAATGCAATCAAAATCGAATTAGATAACATTGAAGTATAGTGTTCCAATGAAGCCGATTTCATTAGGCGTTTATAAGGTGCTATAAATACCAATAAACTAAACAGTGGACTCAATTTCATTTAGCGTCTCAAAGGTGCATTTTACATGATCCCTTTTGATTTTCGACTGATTTGGAAGTCGATTTTCCAATACTATTTTAAAATTTTCATCCCATTATTAGAATAATTATTCAGTTATAAACAACTCAACTAGTGATTGTTAAAAACTTTTCTGGAACATAATTGAAAAGAATTCGTACAAAACTATCAATTTTAAAGGATAAAATCTTACAATATGGAAACTGAATTGCATTTCACCGATAAAATTCGGATTTTTAACACTTTTATCGATGTTTTGTGCTTTTAAACTGGTTATGTTTGTAAAAGAAATTTTTACTCAAAATCAATAATACCATTACTATTTAACAAACCTGTTATTTATGAAGAAAATTCTACTTTTATTGGCGATTTTTCAATGTATTACCGGGATTGCCCAAACAACAACCGTCACCTATACGCCTTCTAGTGCGGTTATCTCAAATCCAGAAAGAGGTTTTTATAAACATTCTTCCGCTCATGCCGGTACTTATAATCCACTTGATCAAGCTCAGATAACTGATTTTAGACTCAACAACAACATTACTTTACTGTACAGAAATTTTAGGTTGAATGATTATATCAATTCACCGATTGCGCCAGAATACCTGACAAATATAGAAAACGATTTTACTAAGATTAGAAATGCCGGTTTGAAATGTATTATCCGATTTACCTATTCAGATGATGATAATTTAGACGTGTTGGATGCCACGAAAACTACTATACTTTCGCATATCCTACAGTTAAAGCCATTACTTATGGCCAATTCCGACATCATAGCCGTGATGCAAGCCGGCTTTATTGGTGCTTGGGGTGAATGGTATTCTACCAGTCAAGCAGATTTTGGAGGGTATGGTTACAACCACACGGATTTGACCAATATCAATATCACTAACCGAAAAGACATTGTAACGGCATTACTGAACGCGCTTCCGACCGACAGAATGATTCAAGTGCGCTATCCGGCCTTCAAACAAGAGGCATATTCTACTTCTCCATTGAGCAGTTCTCAGGCATTTACCCAAACCGAAATGGCAAGAATCGGACACCATAATGATTGCTTCTTAGCAACCGATACGGATTATGGAACCTATGAAAATACAGCTATTGAATACCCTTACTTAGCACAAGAAACCAAATTTGTTCCGATGGGCGGAGAAACCTGTAGACTCAATTCTCCTCGCTCGGACTGCTCTACTGCCCTGCTTGAAATGGCAAAATTTCATTGGTCATTTTTGAATCTGGATTACTATCCGGATGTCATCGATGGATTCCAAACTAATAATTGCTTTCCAGACATTCAAAAGGATCTGGGTTATCGATTCGTATTAACAACCGCTACTTTCCCACAATCAATTGCATTGGGAACTACCCTACCCGTAACCCTTAAAATAAAAAATCAGGGTTTCGCTGCCCCTTTCAACAAAAGAAATGCTTACATTATCTTAAAGAATACCACCACCAACCAAATTTATCCGTTACGCATGGCTTCCGATCCAAGAACCTGGTTGGGCCCTAATGAAATTACTATAACCGAGAATTTGGTGTTACCGGTCAACCTCACTGTAGGAAATTATAAATTATATTTAAGCCTGCCGGACATCGCACCTTCTTTAGCTGCCCGCCCTGAATATGCCATCCGTTTTGCTAATGATGCGGTATGGGAAAGCTATACTGGTTATAATAATTTGAATTATACTCTAAATGTCACGAATGCTGTTTTAGGTATTGCCAATAATTCCAAACTCAACCTGTCTATGTATCCAATGCCTGCAAATGATCAGCTGACTATTGAATTGGATAATATCGAAGACTTTACAATTTCGGTATACAATTCTTTAGGGCAAAAGATTTCGATTGCGAATAGTGTGACAGAAGCCAGTAAAATGAGTTTGAGTACAAGTAGTTGGAGCGATGGACTTTATTTTATTGAATTTGCAAATGCCTCGCAAAAAGACATACGGAAAATATACATCAAGCATTAATCGGGTTGTATCAATAAATAAAAAGGGAAGCGATTTAGAACACTTCCCTTTTTTTATTTATTTTTTCCTTTTGTATTTTTTCTTCAGGTTGTATTTTACCCCTAACTGAATCGAATTGGAATAGAATTTAGATTCCTCAAAGATTTCAAGAGCTAGTGTCAGTTCGGTAAAATCAAACAGTTGGTAGGACATATTTCCTGATAGCCTTTGAAAATTACCGCTGTAATCATCTAAGAAATAACCACCTTCAACTTTCGAATGGAAATTTCCATTTAAGAATTCCCACGCTAATCCGCCGCCTCCATAGAAGCGATTATTAATCATCCAATACGGATAGCCAACAGTCAGGTTTCTGGAACCTATAGAACCTTGGGTTTCAAGGAATGGTATGAATTTGGATTTTTTAATTTCCCCATTATCCAGCATCATTCGCAAAGACAAAGATCCATTTAGCGCATTATCAAGTGTAGTTACTTCAGTAGTACCATCATCTAGAGTGACAAATTTCTTGCGGTTTAGCACCCCTCTGTTAGGGTTGATAATTGTAATGGTATCCTTAGACAACATTCCATCTGTATAATAATTCCCTTCAAAAGAGACACTAGTATTAATCTTTTTAAATAAATAGAAATCCTGATACAGATTCAACTGTGCCTGATATATTTTCTGATTTATTCCTGGCGCAGTCTCGACAGGGAAAACTTTCAATTCCGCCGAACGGTAGGTTTTCTCCTTGGCTTGGTTCACACCGATTCCAAATTGATAATAGAGATTGGATTGTTTGTTGACTTCCACCCGCGCCCGCGTCCAGTAATTAGGTTTTCCATCCCGTATGGCAGTCGAATATTTATACTGGATTCCCATTAAGGAATTTTTAAAATTATCATCGTAGGCTTTATTTGGTATGTCGAGCGCGTAGAATTGGCTATAGGTTGCCGCTACACTATGCAAATGGTTCTTTTTATCATAAAAATTATACGACAGGATATTCTTTTGTACCGAGGTATCTTTCTGATTAGTTTCTAAAGAGCTTTTAACATCAATAAAATTTCCTTTTGCAAGACGGTTCTTCTTAATTAATTTCTTCATTACCTCAGGATAAAACAAGGCTGCATGATTGGCAATCAAATCCTGCTGTAACTCATCTTCTTCGAATACCACATCTCGATTAAATGTTTTTCTGAGTTCTTCTTTTTCAGGCATATCTGGTAATGAATTGGCTAATATCCAAGCATCTTTGAATCTTCCCTGTTCGTGATAAATGTTACTCATCAATATCGTAGCTACTAAGTCTTCGGGATGTTCCGCAATATATTTAAGGTATTCCGCCTCAATCGCTTTCGATTGCCCGGACGCTATATACCAGTTCATTATAGTGACAAAGTCAATTTCTTTACTCAAAGCGGCCCATTCCAATGCTTTATTATATTCCGAATTATCCGCAAATAGCCAAACAATTGGTGTAGCCAATTCGGCATAATCAGCAGTAGGCTTGACATCTTCGAGTTCCGTGCGCGCTTCATCGGGATAAAATTGCAGCAGATGCTTGATATAATTCATATAGCTCTTTTTAGAAGGATCCACCGTTACGAGTTTCTTCAGCACGTTTTTAATTTTTTCCTGATTATCATCCGTATAAAAATTTGCTACATAACTATTCAATAAATCTTTGTCGGTCGGATTAACCGCAATCTGTTTCGTCATCCATTGTTCTTTCATGTCATCATCGGTATAGCCAATGACTTTATCAAGTTGCTGGGAATATAAAACATTATTTTTGGAAGGATATTTTGCAACATGTTCCTCGAGCATTTTCCAGACATCTTTTCCTTTATCGTCCCAGGACATATATTTTGCGTATTTATCCCAACGAACAGAATCGATTTCCGGGGTGTTGATCAACTTATCTTTTAAGGCGGCCATGGCCATTTTTAATTTCTTATCCGAATCATCAACCCATATGTCTCCTGTTCTAAATTTTCTAGCCAGATCATTAAAACTCATCAAATCGGCTTTAACTAATTGATTGACCGCAAGTTGTTTGGCACGTTCCTTTGGCCCTTTATAATTCACATCAACTACTGTCAATTGTGTCTTGCTGGAGTAAACGGAATACAAATACCCATCAATAAATGACGTTCTGGAGAACAATACCTTTTGACTTTTCAATTGGGTTTCAATTCGATCGGCATTAGCAACACTTCCATACATAAACCAGTATTGTTTGCTGTTGTCCTCGGGATTGATTTGTTTGACTTTATAAAAACCGTTTTCGGCTTTATGCGTATACCTTGATGCTCTCCAATTGATAACAACTTTAGCTGCGTCATTAGCCGTTAGAAAGCGCAGTTGCGGATATGTTTCAGTCATTTGTCTGATGATTTTTCGGAATTCAGGAAACATGGCTTTATTTTTTCCTTTAGTCTTATACCAGCCAAGCCCTTCCCCATTCCGTAAATCCTGAAGATCTTCCGGCGTAGCATTTTTTTCTGGAATCTGATAGATATCATCCGGATGTATGAAGTGCGTCCAGATTCCGGTCATCAGATATACCGACTGCACATTATATTTTCGATCATCGTTCAAGTAGAATCCACTGGAAATTCTAGGATAATCAAAAAACTCTTTGTTGTACGGATCGTAATCAAATTCCCGGTTCCCACCATCTTCTTTATTCCCAAGATACAAACTGCAAATGTATTTCAGTGATGGCATAGCCTTTTTTAATTCTACCAATCCCATCTTATCAATATCATTAGATGGCGGAACATACGTCGAAGGAAGTTTTCCATAATTACTGATTTCCCATTTTTTCCTTACAGTATTCATTGAGGTAGTAATGAATTGCGGGTTTTTCCAAAAACGACGCATCAGCGAAACGTGGTTGTAGCCATGGAAAGCAACTTCATGCCCATTTTTAGCAACATCCTTTACCAGCCAGTCCGTTACAGGCTCGGTACGTTTGTTTTCTGTAATTTTTTCTGAATTCCATTGGTCTAATGTAAACGGAGGTACAATTTTATTTCGATAATCAAAAGTCGTCATCGCAGCATATGGAATCTTAAACTCCTTTGACAATTTTTTCAAATCCGGCCACCATACCTTAGTAACAAAATCAGACATACTCAAATTCAATTCGGATGCGACCGGTTCTTCCATAACATTGTATTGTGGGGAAGGGAAATCATCAAGGAAAATTGTCGAAGTATTAGCAATCGGGTATGGAATTCCTTCCAATCCTTTCAAAATTCCCGCAAACAATAATCCACGGTCAGCCTTTCCGAAATCCCCAGAATTGTTATAAAAAAGAACCCGTCCCGAACCTATCGTATTTTCTATAATCACCGGAAAATTGGGGTCATTGGTAGCGGTGGCCAAAACTTTAATTTTTTTAGAAAAATTATTGGCGGCAAATCCATAAAATTTTGTGGCGGCAGAATAATTTTTTCCTTTTAAATTTGGAAGCATCGGCACGTTAAATGTCCATCCCGTAGCATGCGTGTCTGTACCAAATTCTGCAGTGGGTTTAAAACCGTAAAGGTAAGCCATACGGGGATCGATATTGGCGAAGGGAATGAATAATGTCCCACCATTCGCAACAAAATCAATTAATTTACCGATAGAGCTGTCCGATAATTTTTGTGTATCGTAAACACATAGCACCCGAGTTGTTGGGCTAATGGCTAAAGTTTTATTCCATTGTTCGAGTGGAATATCACGATACGGCATTTTGGTGTAGTCGCAGGCTTTCTGGATTTCGCTTTCATAAAATCTACAGTACTTGCTTCTTCCATCGTTAATAAATTCTACTAACGGTTGAGAACTCATACCTGGTGGGCTATATCTTTTAAATTCATTTGCAGAAGCCATATTACTTTTGGTATCGAACAAGTCGATATTTTTCAAATCCGACCAATCGTCCAAACCTTCACAACCGGCCAATGCCAATGCCAATGCCGCTGCAATTAAGAAGTAAGTATATTTTTTGGTATGGATGCGTAATGACTTCAAATCTTAAAATATTAAATCAGAAATTTTACTTTCTCTAGGTTCGTTGACTATTTCATAAACATTCAAAATCTTGCTTTTATAAAAAAGGTTGATACTTCTCCCGCGCTTATGGAGCAATTTCATCTCGTTAATCAGCGTAGATTTTAAGTGCTTATTTAATGAAAATATGTTGCTTTCATCTTTACTTTTATCATTCAAAACAAAAACCAATACACTTTTCGAAATCGAATATTCCGGATTTTTGATTAAAAACAAAGGGTCTTTCTTATGCTTGGTATTTATCGCATCAATATTAGGGTATTCTGTCATAAAAAAGTCATAATTCATAAAGAAATGCTTGTTGGTGCTGATAACCTGAGCCGCCGGGTCATTGACGACGGTATAGGAATATGGAAAATAAGTTTGCTCAATTTTGTCATACGCATCCAGGATTTGCTTTGGAATTTCATCTGAAACTATCAAGGAGTTGATATTTTTTTCCTGATAAAAAATCGAGGCATATATTAGCGCAACGATCAGCACTGCCATTGTAATTATATTGAATCGCTCGTATCGCCCGAAGATAAAATTTAATATCCGGATGACGATTGCTGCATTCAAACCTAAAATTATAGGAAGAAATATCGATAGTGAATTATTGAGCATATCGATATCGATCCATTGGCTTTTAATGTAGGTCAAGACAATCAAAAAATTAAAATACAAAAAGAAAATAATGGTGGCTCTCCAGTTTTCTTTTTTGATAATCCCTAAAAGCAATACTAGGAAAAACCCGATAAATGTACTGAATTGTGCATATTTGATAATCTCTGCATACGGAAATATTAGTTGTGGCACGTACGTATACGAGCTCACCGATAACAAGTTATTATGAAAATATTCCAGTAAATCTGCCTGCTGACTTCGACAGGCGAAATAATAGATTCCGAATAAAATGGCAAAAGCAACTCCGAATGCCAGCAGCACTACGAAATTGGTTTTCTTGTATTTATAATTGATAATCATCAGACCAAGTATCAAGAATGGCGGGATTAAAATACAAAAAGTAAAGAAATCGATCATACCAATGGCAATAAAACAGAGGATAAAACTCACGAAGTAACTGATTCGGTTGATTTTTAGCAAGTCTGGTTTGAGATAAAACCCGAAAGCCGGCAAGGCAAACGTCAGCGCCATAAAAATAGGATTGGCTTTGAATAAAAAATATACGTTGAGCGGTGTCAGCACATACACCAAAGCAAAAGAAAATGAAGCTATTATCGGCGCCAGAAATTTTGACGGCGTTAATTTGTTGATGATCCAAAATATGATCATTGCGAGTAACGTCGATTCTAAAAGAGAAATTACCTGCAATGCAATTTCGGCGCTTACATCGGTAATTTTACCATAAAAATTAATCAATGCAAACTCACCGGCCGGAGCCAAATCGAAATTGAACCAAAATTGATTATCGAACTCGATCGCCTTGTTCAAGTCATAAATCCACGAATCGGACAATGAATAATTATCATAAATGATGAAGTAATAGCGGCTGACGAAGGTCACGACACCGATAATAATCGTAACGGCCAGTATTAATCGATTGCTAGTATTTTTCTTGCGATTCTTAGAAGATTTAAAAGAAAACCAGAACCAGAAGGATTTTTTGTTTTCTACATTTCGAAGGAAATTTAACAGCGTCGCTTTGATGTTCGAATGAAAGTATTGTCTCGGATTTTTAAGGTGCTCCAACCCGATACTATCGATGCCAATCAGGAATACTATGATGAAAAAGCAATTGAATAAATTATAGGCGTTGAGTTCAACCAGAGTAAAAATCACTGCCAACAATAAGCTGGTATAACGAAACCAGTTGATGACGATGAAGTCGAGGAAATTAACTTGATGACTGATATTGATGAATTTCCTATTCAAGTAGAATAAAAAAAGTACTATAAAGCAGAGCCTTATAAAACCTAATAATATTGAACTTGTAAGAAACATCATAACTGTTTACTGTTTAAATTTTGGTATGGTTTGCAAGTCGATGTTTCCGATGAAATAATTGTAGTTGGAATCTTCAATACGTTGCTGAATTTGGTGCATCAGCTTCGTTGAATCAGCATATTCTATTAGAATAATCGGCACTTTATACGTTTCATACACCGATTCTATTCGGCTGAAATAGGTATCAAATTGGCTTTTAGTTCTCAAATTATAACTCTTACTTTCGAAACTATAATCACTAGCGACCGATTCGATGGCGACAGCATTGATGTATTTTGAGGTTTCATTCATTAAGTCCAATCCGGCATTCTGTATCAATATTTTCTTTGGATATTTTTCTCGAATTTTTTTCAGCAAGCTGACAATAGCATCTTTTTGGTCTTTCTGCGGACCATGCATTGTAAAATTATCGAAGTTATCGAGGAACAATCCATCATAACCTTTATCAAATGTCTCAGCAATAATCGCCATTAGCGTTTCCACTGTTTTCTCGGATTGCAAATTGAGATAATAGCTATTCCAAATTTTATTTTTCCCTAAGGTATGCTTTTTTAAGTCGGCATAGTGCGGTGCATTGGCATTGACTTCCCCAAGGCTGATATACGCGATAACGTTTTGGTTCTGCGTTTTCATTACCCGAATATTACTTGGTAGGTAATGTTTCGATTCGACGATGACGTATTGATAGCCTTTAATGGATTCTGGTTTTATTTTTCCATAGCAAACTAGTACGTTATTTTTTTTCATATCGTTTTGAAAAGAATTGATTACTAAAAATAATGGAAAAAGAAAAAGAAGATATTTAATACGCTGCATAGTAGTAGTAATCTAGATTTTTGAAATAATTGATATTTGCTTTTAAGGTAAGCGCTACAAATAGTGCTGCTCCGCAAAGCATTCCAATAACGCTGTATTCATAAGCAAAAAATCGGCTTAAAACAAAACCTAAAATTATATTCAGCAAACAAGCATAAATAATTGCTTTGAGTGGTTTCGATGCTTGACCAAGGGTGAATAAATACAATGCATTTAACATTCCCCAAGCCAACAAAACATATCCTACTCCACCAATCATACACACTTTAATACTTAGTTGAACTAATGTCTCATTAAACTGACCTTCAAATCCCCAGGAAGCATTAATG
>JBBRXW010000048.1:0-9707 GCA_038238295.1 Flavobacteriales bacterium
ACTCACTTTCGAAGACTTCAAACAAGAAGTTTTGAATGATTATAAGATTGCCATTATTAGCCGGGAATGCAGCCTTCTTGGAAGACGGGAAGTCTTAACAGGAAAAGCAAAATTCGGAATTTTTGGCGACGGCAAGGAAGTACCGCAACTGGCGATGGCGAAAGCATTCAAAAAAGGAGATTTCCGTTCTGGGTATTACCGCGACCAGACGTTTATGATGGCGATTGGCGAACTCAATATCGAGCAATTCTTTGCTGGTTTGTATGGCCATACAGATATCAATTTCGATCCGATGTCGGCCGGGCGTCAAATGGGCGGGCACTTCGCCACGAAAAGCCTCAACGAGGACGGTTCGTGGAAAAACTTAACACAACAAAAAAATTCTAGCGCTGATATTTCTCCAACTGCCGGGCAGATGCCCCGTTTGTTGGGATTGGCGCAGGCTTCAAAAATATACCGTGAAGTGGATGGTATCGATACCACTAATTTCTCCATCAATGGCAATGAAGTGGCTTGGGGAACGATTGGGAATGCCAGTACATCTGAAGGTTTGTTTTTCGAAACCATCAACGCTGCCGGCGTCATGCAGGTGCCAATGGTAATTAGTATCTGGGACGATGCGTATGGAATTTCCGTGCATGCGAAACATCAGACTACCAAAGAAAATATATCTGAAATCCTGAAAGGTTTCCAACGTGATGAAGATCATGATGGGTATGAAATCCTTCGGGTCAAAGGCTGGGATTATGGCGAATTGGTCGCTACTTTTGAAAAGGCTTCGCAAATTGCGCGTGAAGAACACGTTCCGGTTTTGGTGCACGTCAGTGAATTGACACAGCCACAGGGACATTCAACTTCCGGCTCGCATGAGCGCTATAAAAATGCTGACCGACTCGAATGGGAACAGGAATTTGATTGTATCAAACAAATGAAATCATGGATGGTGACCTATAACATTTCCACCGAAGAAGCGCTCGATGCCATCGATAGCGACGCCAAAAAGCAAGTACTCGAAGGAAAAAAAGCAGCATGGAATGCCTTCCTTTCACCAATAAAAAGCGAACAAAAAGAACTTGTTGATTTGCTCGAATCGATTGCAAATGACAGCGACAATAAAGTTTTTATTCAAAAATACGCGAACGATTTAAGCGCCATTAAAGAACCAATTCGTAAAGAAATTATCACGACTGCCCGAAAAGTACTCCGGATGATTATTCATGAAAATGGTAAAGCGGCACTTTCAAAATGGATTACCGGTTATATAGATAAAATTCAACCGAAATTCAGCTCACACCTCTACTCTACTTCCGATAAAAATGTATTTTCTTCTAAGGAAATCAAGCCTGTCTACAAAGATGGTGTTGAAGATGCCGACGGTCGAATGATTATCCGTGATAATTTTGATGTCCTGTTTACCAAATACCCTGAAATGCTGGTTTTTGGTGAAGATGCCGGAAATATTGGCGATGTCAACCAGGGATTGGAAGGCATTCAGGAAAAATATGGTGAACTCCGTGTAGCCGATGTTGGTATCCGCGAAGCGACGATTTTAGGACAAGGAATAGGAATGGCGATGCGAGGTTTACGCCCTATTGCTGAAATTCAATACCTTGATTATTTGCTATATGCGATCCAGATCATGAGTGATGATTTGGCGACACTGCAATACAGAACGCGCGGCAATCAAAAAGCTCCGTTAATCGTCAGAACGCGCGGCCACCGGTTAGAAGGCATCTGGCATTCCGGCTCACCGATGGGAATGATTATCAACGCCATTCGCGGCATTCATGTTTTGGTGCCAAGAAATATGACCAAAGCAGCCGGGTTTTATAATACCTTGTTAGAAACCGATGAGCCTGCTTTAGTTGTCGAGTGCCTCAATGGCTATCGATTGAAAGAAAAAATGCCGTCGAATTTGGGTGAATTTAAAACCCCAATTGGCGTCGTAGAAACGATGAAAGAAGGAAGCGACATTACCTTAGTTTCGTATGGATCGACATTGCGACTGGTCGAACAAGCCGCCAAAGAATTGCTGGAAGTGGGAATCGATTGTGAGATTATCGATATCCAATCGTTGTTGCCTTTCGATGTGAATCAGGACATTGTAAAAAGTATCATGAAAACGAACCGCTTATTAATTATCGATGAAGATGTTCCGGGTGGTGCTTCTGCCTTTATATTGCAGCAGATATTAGATGTGCAAAATGGTTACGATTATTTAGACAGCAAGCCTCAAACCTTGGCTGCCAAAGAACATCGTCCTGCTTACGGCACCGATGGCGATTATTTTTCAAAACCATCTATTGAAGATATTTATGAAAAAGTATATGGCATGATGAGCGAGGTTAATCCAACCAAATATCCGGGTTTGTATTAACTATACTTTGATACAACTTGTACGTTGGGATTTTTATTTAACAGTTTCCAATAAAAATGATGCTATAGCGTTAGATAACTACTGATGGCATTTGATCCCGATTATTAATCAACAATCAAAACTATGAAACATCTTCCACTGTACATTTTGATTGCTTTATTTTCTTTTAATTTTTTGAATGCGCAAAAATTAAAGGAAAAAAACTTCACATTAGATTGCGATTTGAAAAATGACTATTCTGGATATATTTATTTAGAATATGAAAATAAAAAAGACAGTTGTCTGATTGTTAAGAATCATTTCTCTTTTTCCGGAGCGATAAAAAATGCCATCACCAGTGCCACATTTTCGCTAAAAAATAAAAACAGCAATTCACCGGATTTGTATTTAGAGCCGGGCGAAATAATTTTGAAAATGGCTATCGAAGAGAAAACATTTGACGGCAATTCCAACGTGACTTTTATGAAAATCGATGCTGTAAAAGGTTCTAAAACTACGCAAACTGCCAACGAATATTCCACATTCCTTAAAGACCATTATTCAGACAAAGACGTTCAACAACAATTGTATAAAAGAGTCGATACAATTGTAACCCAAAATCCTCAAAATCCTTTGGGCTGTAGTTTGATTTGTGGTTTGTCGCGAAGTGAAACTGTTGATAAATCTCAATTAAAAAAAATCTACAGCAAACTTGACAGAAACAATCAAAACCCAATGTTGTTGACTATAATTGATAAAAATCTCCAACAATGAAAAAAATAGTATTGATCCTGACCTTGTTGTTATTGATAGCATGTAAATCTAAACATGCAGCCACCAAAACCACTACGCCAACGCCACCAAAAACAACGGTTGTCACCGAAGTGGATGCAGAACAAAGAGACCGGATAACGTCGCTTGGAAAACAAATCCTGATGACGTGCAATACTTCGAGATTCAAGCCATTGACCGAAAAAGAAGCTACTCCCGAAGTCATCAAAAACATGACATTGTCACGCCTTACGAAAACCTGTCTGAAATTCCGTTTGAAATATGGTGATTTCAAAGACCTGAAATTCGTCGAAGCACATCAACTCAAAAAAGAAAAACTGATGATCTACCGCTACAAGGCGCTCTATGAAAAGAAAATTGCGAATAAAGAATTGCGCATCACCGTCAACCAAAACAACCAGATTTCGGCAGTAAATTCGAAAGATTGGGTAGATGCTTTTAAAAACTAGACACTGAATGAACAAACTCCTTTTTCTGTTTTTATTAAGTGTCACTATGATCGTTCACGGGCAACAACCAGTGGCGATTACAAAAACCTATCCCGCAACTCCGGTCTGGGATTTTATCTGTGAGAAGTACGCGCTGACCGGAATCACAAAAGTGCAAATCGCAAAAAGCGAAAAAGGCGGGACACTCAAGTTGGAAGTTACAGCAACCAACCCTTCCTATAGTATTGCCGGAAATGTCTATGTTTTCCTGACCGACAATACGATCCTTACCTGTTCTGATAAAAAAATACGGGAAACAAAAGACCACAATATCATTTCTTATTATTTCTTTTCGGCGGTTGAAATGAACAAACTTAAAATGACAGAAATTCAATCGATTCATTTTAATATTGCCGGAAAATCGAATTCGTTTAGCAGTCAAATCGGGAATTTTACCGCCGTTAACCGCAAAAATTATTTCAGTACGGTATTCGATAAATCTAAAAAAAGCTATGACACCGTTTTCGAAATCGGAGCACTTTATAAATAATCCGTTATGAATGCGAATCAGGCTCTTATCGAAAAATTCTATACCGCTTTCCGCCTACACGACGCGACAACAATGGCGGCTTGTTATCATAATGATATTCAATTTCACGATCCGGTATTCGGCAAATTGAAAGGAAATGACGTATCCAAAATGTGGAAAATGCTGATCGAACGCAGCAACGGTAACCTGAAAATCGAATTCTCCGAAGTCAAAGCCGATTCCTTATCCGGCTCCGCAAAATGGATCGCTACCTATCATTTCAGTAAAACCAACCGTCCGGTGGTGAATGTGATTCAGGCTGAATTTGAATTCCGCGACGGATTGATCAGCAAGCATACCGATACTTTTGACATTTGGAAATGGAGCCGTCAAGCGTTTGGACTCCATGGATTCTTGCTAGGGTGGACCGGCTTTATGCAACGTAAAATTCATGAACAGGCAAAAAAAAGCCTACAGCATTACAACTAATAACCGATGATTTTTAGAGAAGCAACTATTGCCGACATTCCACAAATTCAAAAAGTCAGAAACTCGGTAAAAGAAAATACATTATCGAATCCAGATTTGGTTACGGATGCCGATTGCATTGCATTTCTAACACAACGCGGCAAAGGCTGGGTTTGTGAAATCGATTCCACAGTAGTCGGATTTTCGATTGTAGATTTAGAAGACCACAATATCTGGGCGTTATTTGTTGATCCGGATTTTGAAAAAAAAGGCATCGGAAAACAACTGCACGATAGCATGCTCGACTGGTATTTTAGTAAAACTACTTCCAGCGTTTGGCTCGGCACTTCGCCAAGAACTCGCGCAGAAAATTTTTATCGTTCCGCTGGTTGGGTAGAAATCGGAACGCACGGCAAAGGTGAAATCAAATTGGAGATGACTTTCAAAAATTGGTCGGAGCGGAAAATAAAAAGATAGTTCAACATCCTTTCATTTTTCTATCTTTGGCATCATAACCAAAAAATTCAAGCACATGAAACCCCGCAACCGAAAAATTATTATTGCTGTATTACTGATGCTTTCTTTTGGAAATTATGCTCGTATCAAAGGCACAGAGGATATACGCGCCGTTGAATTCCTTTCCATATTCGCCATCGGAGCTTTGACCGCTTTGCTAATTCGGGAAATTTTTGCAAAAGAAAACCGCGAGTAATTATGACACATTCCCAGATTTTTATTTTGATTGTCATCGGAATCATCGTCACCATATTCGGCGTGGTTTTCAAATTTATGGAATGGCCATTTGCCAGTCTGTTACTAATCGTCGGGATGACATTTGAAGCCGCCGCGGCAGTAACCTTGGCTTATAAAATGATGAAAAAAAAATGACCATCAAACTTCTTACAATCGGCAAAACCGACAATAAAAACTTGCAGCTGCTGATAGAGGAATACCAAAAGCGTTTGTCATTTTATATCAAATTTGACCTCGAGATCATTCCGGACATCAAAAACGTCAAGAACCTTTCGGAGTTGCAGCAGAAAGAAAAAGAAGGCGAACTGATCCTTTCCAAAATCACTTCAACCGACCAATTAATTTTGCTCGATGAAAATGGCAAAACCTTCTCAAGCCTCGATTTTGCACAGGAATTACAGAAGAAAATGAATGCCGGCATCAAAACGCTTGTCTTTGTCATCGGCGGCCCATATGGTTTTTCTGAAACGGTTTACGCGAAAGCTCACGGAAAAATTTCTTTGTCACTGATGACTTTTTCGCATCAAATGGTGCGCTTGTTTTTTATCGAACAAGTATACCGCGGGTGCACGATCCTGAAAAACGAACCCTACCACCATCAATAATCGATTGCTTTTTTAGGAGCCGTTTCCTGCTATCCGCTATATCTTTGCTCGTTCCTCACAAAGGATACCGCTACTATCAGGGCTAGGCATCCAGTGTTGAGGGTATATCTCGTTTCAATAAATCATGAATGGGTAGTGGCTATTGATTGCCTTTTGGGTTCGAGCGATTCCATAATTTGATGCACTCCACCGCTTCTTTTACATCGTGCACGCGTAAGATGTTAGCGCCTTTGGTTAACGCTATAGTGTTCAAAACCGTAGTTCCGTTTAGCGCTTCCTGAGCATTGGTTTCCAAAGGAGTATATACCATAGATTTTCTGGAGATTCCCGCTACTATCGGAAGTTCTAACCATTGCAGCAACTCCATTTTTTGCAGTACTTCATAATTCTGGTCGAGCGTTTTGGCAAATCCAAATCCAGGATCAACAATCAGGTCATTGATTCCGAAACTTCTGGCAGCGGCAATTCTTTCGGCAAAATAAACCAACATTTCTTTGACAATATTGTCATAGTGTGCCAGCGATTGCATCGTTTGCGGCGTTCCTTTCATGTGCATCATTATATACGGAACCTGGTACTTAGCAATGGTTTCAAACATTTTGGGAGCAAGGTTTCCGGCAGAAATATCGTTAACCATTGCCGCTCCATGATCGAGGGCAACAGCTGCCACTTCACTTCGAAACGTATCTATCGAAAGTACTGCTTTCGGAAAATGTTTCAGAATCAAACGAACGGTAGCCTTCATTTTAGAAAGCTCTTCTTTTTCGGGAACCAACTCAGCTTTGGGTTTACTAGAATACGCGCCCACATCAATAAAAGCGACACCGGCTTCGAGCATTTTTTCAACCTGATTCAGAATGGCAGTTTCGCTATCATATTGACCTCCATCGTAAAACGAATTCGGGGTGACATTCAAAATTCCCATCACTTTTGGCGACGTCAAATCGATCAGTTGTCCAAGGCAATTAATTGTCATTCTAATTCTTTTTTAGTGGGTAAACATTCAAAAAAAAAAACTATTTTTGACCCGAGGCCGTCAGGCCAAACGGAACCTAGTTAAAAAATTTGAATACAAATATACAGCAATAATAATGAAGAAAACTTCAGAGGAATACGATAATATCATTGCCTTTTGCCGATCACTTTTCATCAATAAAATGACCGATTATGGAAGCGCCTGGCGAATTCTGCGATTGCCTTCATTGACCGATCAGATTTTTATAAAAGCACAACGCATTCGAATGCTGCAGGAAAATGAGGTTCGTAAAATTAATGAAGATGAAAAAGGAGAATTTATCGGAATCATCAATTATTCGATAATGGCTCTGATTCAACTCGAATTGGGTGTTGTCGACCAACCCGATCTTAATACAGAACAAGCGACCGCTTTATATGATTCCAAAATCAAAATCACCAAAGATTTAATGGAAGATAAAAACCACGATTATGGCGAGGCGTGGCGCGACATGCGTGTAAGTTCACTTACTGATCTGATCTTACAGAAATTATTGCGTGTCAAGCAAATAGAAGATAACAAAGGAAAGACAATCGTTTCTGAAGGCATCGATGCGAACTATCAAGACATGATTAACTACTCGGTTTTCGCATTAATTCTAATGGAAAACCAGTCATAAATTTAGTGCACCGAATTTATTAATTCAGAATTTACGTTATATTTACGTTTGAAATCAAAAAACACATGAAAAACGCATTAGTTCAATTTTCAAGAATCATTGTTGGATTATTATTTATCATTTCAGGCCTAATCAAACTGAACGATCCTATTGGTTTTTCGTATAAACTCGGAGAATACTTTGGAGAAACCGTCTTAAATCTTCCGATATTTATTCCCTATTCCTTAGCCATTGCAGTATTTCTAGTGATTTCAGAAACGGTTTTGGGATTCATGCTTTTGATAGGTTTCAAACCGCGTTTCACGATTTGGAGTTTGTTACTGATGATTGTATTCTTTACTTTCCTGACTTTTTATTCTGCGTATTTCCATAAAGTAACCGACTGCGGTTGTTTTGGGGATTTTATAAAATTGAAGCCTTTTACTTCGTTTTTGAAAGACGTCTTTTTGCTTTTTCCAGCCATCCTTTTTCTTTTTTCGACAAAAAAAATGCATCAATTACTCACGCCTAATTGGCGAAATGGACTGATTGCGGCCAGCATTATGGGTTTTACTTTGTACTGTTTCAACAATTACATTTGGGACATTCCAGCCATCAATTTTCGTCCTTTTAAGCCTGGTGTAAACATACCCAAACGACGTGAAATGGAGCAAGAAGCCATGCAAAATGTTAAGATTCTGGCGTTTAAGTTGACCAATAAAAAAGATGGCAAGGTAATTGAGATCCCATATGAACAATACATGAAAGAGTCGTCAAAATACTCTGGCGACGACTGGGAGTTTGACCAAGTTAAATCGGAACCTACCATCCAGCCTTCAAAAATAAGTGATTTTGCGGTAACCGGGCCTACCGGAGATGATGTGACCGAAGAGATTTTAGGCGTCAAAGGATACAATTTTATGATTGTGGCCTATGATTTGCATGTCAATACTCAAAAAGGGTACATCATGGTACCCGACACTAGTTTCACCGCGGATACCCTGGTAGCAAAAGGTCGTATGAGTATTGTAAACAAAATAGACAAAGTCTCTAAACGCCGGGTTTCTAGTGATTCTTATCAATGGGATGAAGAATACCTCAAGCGCTGGGAGAAATTAAACGCTATGATTGCCGATGCTGCCAAAGCTGATGTCAAAGCCTATATGATAACCAAGCCTTATGATCCAGCTTTGATTGACGCGTTTAAAGCCAAAGCCAAGGTCAGTTATCCAGTTTTGCGCGCCGATGATATTTTGCTCAAAACAATTATTCGCTCCAATCCCGGTGTTTTGTTGATCAAAGATGGAACCATTCTTGAAGACTGGCACATCAAAAAACTACCAGATTTTGCGGTGATAAAAGCAAAGTATTGGACAAAAAAATAAGAAATGAAGGCGATCAGCAAGAACTGATTTTCTGCTGATCGCCTACTTATATACAAAAAAAGCTTCAGCAACCTAGATTAATGCAAAGAATTGCTGTTTCTTTGTGGATTAGAAAAAAGGCGGATTGAGAGGTTCTTTTACATGTTTTTGAAGCATGAAAATGTTAACAAACTGCAAAGGGGTCACTGAAAGAGAGGCCAATATGCTTCATGTAGTGCAAAGTTGAATGGATAGTTATGCTAAGTAGAAGGAATGTACGCATTAAAGTAATGCAAATTCTGTACGCTTTAGGGCGCGATAAAAGCCTGAAGTTAGATGAAGCCTTGTTGCGCTACCGCGACAAAGTTGATAAATCCTTCGCACTCTACTTACTCAACATGTGCTATTTATTGAAAGTAGTATCCTACTCATTTCATGATGCCAAGCTGAAAAAATCAATGTTTCGTCCATCCGAAGAAGACAAAAAGTTTTCCGCAAAATTAGCTGAGAACCCTTTGTCGCAATCGATCCTAAAAAACGAAGGTTTTAATCGATTGCTGAAGTATCATAAAATGGAAGAAAAAATTGACGAGGAAAACATTCGTCAATTGTACTCAGAGTTTGCCAAACTTCCTGAATATCCAGCTTATCTTGAAAAAATCGAAAACACCCCAGCGGAACACGAAGAAATACTGTTGGAATTGTACAAATTTTGCACCGCAAATGAGAATTTCAACGACCTGATTGAAGATGAATACTCCCAATGGATTGATGATAAATCTTTGATTGTGGGTTCCAT
>JBBRXW010000049.1:0-9622 GCA_038238295.1 Flavobacteriales bacterium
GGGTTGGCGTGAAAAGCGGCGGTTGTTCTGGATTGTCCTATGAATTAAAATTTGATAAAGAAACGGGTGAAAACGATAAGATTTTCGAAGTCAACCATGTGAAAATCGCGGTCGAGAAAAAATCATTTTTGTATTTAGCTGGAACAATCCTCGAATTCTCAGGAGGATTAAACGGAAAAGGATTTGTTTTCAATAACCCGAACGCAAGCAGAACTTGTGGTTGCGGCGAATCATTTTCTTTATAATAAAAAACACTTATGTCAAAATATACCGAAGACGATTTAAAAATTGAACTCGAAAACAAAGAGTACGAGTACGGTTTTTATACCGATATCGAATCGGATACGTTTCCCAACGGATTGAACGAAGACATTGTTCGTGCCATATCATTGCGCAAGGAAGAACCACTTTGGATGACCAATTGGCGGATCGAAGCCTTTCGTGCTTGGCAGGAAATGATTGAACCGGAATGGGCTAATGTACATTATGAAAAACCGGATTTCCAAGCGATTTCGTACTATTCAGCACCATTGAAAAAAGCCAAATACGAGAGTCTCGATGAAGTAGATCCGGAATTATTGGAAACGTTCAAAAAACTCGGAATCTCCATCGACGAACAAAAAATGCTTTCGGGAGTTGCGATGGATATTGTTGTAGATTCAGTGTCCGTTGCCACAACATTCAAGAAAACATTAGGAGAAAAAGGAATCATTTTCTGCTCCATTTCTGAAGCCATTCGCGAATATCCGGAGTTGGTGAAAAAGTATTTAGGAACCGTCGTACCCCAAAAAGATAACTTTTATGCAGCTTTGAATTCCGCGGTTTTCTCCGATGGATCCTTCTGCTACATTCCAAAAGGCGTGCGTTGTCCAATGGAATTATCTACATATTTCCGAATCAATCAAGCCGGAACAGGACAATTCGAGAGAACGTTAGTTATTGCTGATGCAGGAAGTTATGTTTCATATCTTGAAGGCTGCACCGCTCCAAGTCGTGACGAAAACCAACTACACGCTGCTGTAGTCGAGTTGATCGCTCTAGATGATTCAGAAATAAAATACTCCACCGTTCAAAACTGGTATCCCGGCAACAAAGAAGGAAAAGGTGGCGTCTTCAATTTCGTAACCAAAAGAGGAATATGCGAGAAAAATGCCAAAATTTCCTGGACCCAAGTCGAAACCGGTTCTGCTGTTACCTGGAAATATCCTTCCTGCATTTTGAAAGGCGATAATTCTGTTGGTGAATTTTACTCTATTGCAGTAACCAATAATTTCCAGCAAGCCGATACCGGAACTAAGATGGTTCACCTTGGGAAAAACACAAAATCAACGATCATTTCCAAAGGAATTTCAGCAGGAAAATCTCAAAATAGTTACCGTGGTTTGGTTCAGATTAGTGCCAGAGCCGAAAATGCAAGGAATTTTTCACAATGTGATTCGTTGCTCATGGGTAACAATTGCGGCGCGCATACTTTTCCCTACATCGAAAGCAAAAACCCATCGGCCAAAATCGAACACGAAGCAACGACTTCAAAAATAGGGGAAGACCAGGTATTCTATTGTAACCAACGTGGAATTCCAACCGAGAAAGCTATTGCTTTAATCGTCAACGGTTTCAGCAAAGATGTACTCAATAAATTACCGATGGAGTTCGCGGTAGAAGCACAAAAGTTGCTCGAAATTTCACTCGAAGGTTCGGTAGGTTAATCATAAACAAGACAAAACAAACAAAATGTTATCAATAAAAAATTTACACGCAGGTGTCGAAGATAAAGAAATATTACGAGGGATCAACCTCGAAGTAAAAGCAGGTGAAGTGCACGCGATTATGGGGCCAAACGGTTCTGGAAAAAGTACACTTTCTGCCGTGATTGCAGGAAATGAAAACTATGATGTTACCGACGGACACGTTTTTTTAGACGGGGAAGATTTAGCGGATTTAGCACCGGAAGAACGCGCCCACAAAGGGGTGTTTCTTTCGTTTCAATATCCGGTGGAAATCCCGGGGGTTTCAGTAACCAACTTTATGAGAACCGCGATCAATGAGACGCGTAAAGCCAACGGACAAGCCGAAATGCCCGCGAACGAAATGCTCAAATTCATCCGTGAAAAATCCGAATTATTAGAAATCGACCGCAAGTTTTTATCCCGTTCTCTAAACGAAGGATTCTCCGGTGGAGAAAAGAAGAGAAATGAAATTTTTCAAATGGCCATGCTCGAACCTAAACTCGCGATCCTAGATGAAACCGATTCTGGTCTCGATATCGACGCACTTCGAATCGTAGCCAACGGTGTCAATAAATTGAAAAGCGAAAAAAATGCAGTAATCCTCATTACCCACTACCAAAGACTTCTTGATTATATCGTTCCTGATTTCGTTCACGTTTTATACAACGGGAAAATCGTAAAATCAGGCGGAAAAGAACTGGCTTACGAATTAGAGGAAAAAGGGTACGACTGGATTAAAGCCGAGAATTAAAATGGAATTAAAAGAAAAATTAATAGCGTCATTCATGGCGTTCGAAGAACAAGTAGATGTCAATGCTGATTTGCACGACATCCGAACTTCCGCTATTAAAAACTTTGAATACAAAGGCTTTCCTACCAAAAAAGAAGAAGCCTGGAAGTATACGTCGCTCAATGCTATTCTGAAAAATGACTTTTCAGTATTTCCAAAAAACGAAAATACAATCGAGTTTGCGGATGTAAAGAAATATTTCTTGCACGAAATCGACACCTATAAAGTCGTTTTTATCGACGGCGTTTTTAGTTCCTTTTTGTCTTCCACAACACACGACGGAATCGATGTTTGCCTAATGTCATCGGCACTCAACAAACCGAAATACAAAATGGTAATTGATTCGTATTTCAATCAGATCGCCAACAAAGAAGAAAGCCTAACGTCACTCAACACCGCATTTGCTAGTGAAGGTGCGTATATCAATATTCCAAAAAGCAAAGTCACCGACAAGCCGATAGAAATTATGTATTTCTCTACCGGCAGTGAAGCTGCGCTTTTAGTACAACCCCGAAACCTGATTATTGTAGGTGAAAATTCCCATGTTCAGATTATAGAAAGGCATCAAAGCCTCAACGAGAATCCGGTTCTGACAAACTCCGTAACCGAGATTTTCGCACAAAAAAGAGCGATAGTCGATTTTTATAAAATCCAAAATGACAACCTTTCGGCATCGCTAATCGACAATACGTATGTCTCGCAGCAACAAGAAAGTCATGTGCACGTCAACACGTTCAGTTTCGGCGGAAACCTGACGAGAAACAACCTCAATTATTATCATTTCGGCGAAAGAATTGAAAGCCATCTCAACGGAATTACGATCATTGGCGACAGGCAACACGTTGATCATTATACGCTGGTGCATCATGCCCAACCGAATTGTGAAAGCTTCCAGGATTATAAAGGTATTTTTTCAGACAGCGCAACCGGTGTGTTCAACGGGAAAATCTTTGTCGAAAAAGAGGCGCAAAAAACGAACGCTTTCCAAAAAAGCAATAATATTTTATTGAGTGATAAAGCGACCATCAATGCCAAACCGCAACTCGAAATTTTCGCCGACGACGTCAAATGCTCGCACGGTTGCACAATTGGGCAGCTCGACGAAACTGCCATGTTTTATATGCAGTCGCGCGGAATTCCAAAGAAAGAAGCCAAAGCATTATTGATGTATGCGTTCTCGAATGCCGTCATCGAAAGCATCAAAATCCCAGAATTGAAACAACGCATCACCAAAATTATCGCTACAAAATTGGGCGTAAAATTAGGTTTCAATCTTTAGTCGTCATCCCGAGCGTAGTCAACGGAAGGAGCTAATCCCGCTATCATCCCAAATCTCTGCGAGGATTTTCCTTTCTATCGGGGCTAGGGCATTTGCTTACGAAGGAACCAAAACAATTTATTAACAACGGTTTAGCAAAAATTTTGGCCGTTTGCCTTACTTTTGTTATAGAATTTTTCTAAAAAATCATGTTAGACATCCACAAAATAAGAGCGGAATTTCCGATTCTTTCCCAAACCATAAACGGCAAACCACTCGTCTATTTCGACAACGGGGCCACTTCGCAAAAACCACAAGTGGTCATCGACGCCATTGCAAAATACTACGAAGAAATCAACGCCAATATTCACCGTGGCGTACATACGTTGAGCCAAATGGCAACAGATGCGTACGAACTTTCGAGAAAAAAAATACAAAGTCACATCAATGCGAAACATGCGCATGAAGTCATCTTTACTTCCGGCACCACGCAAAGCATCAATACGATTGCATATTGTTTTACTTCTATTCTAAAAGAAGGCGATGAGGTTTTGGTTTCGGCACTTGAACATCACAGCAATATTGTGCCATGGCAAATGCTATGCGAACGATCCGGCGCTTTGTTGAAAGTGATTCCAATCAACGAATCCGGTGAATTGATTCAATCGAAATACGAGAAATTACTATCCTCCAAAACGAAGATTGTCGCGGTAAATCACATCTCAAACGCGCTCGGAACAATCAATCCTATTGCGGAAATGATTCAAAAAGCACATGCCGTTGGTGCTGCCATTGTAATCGATGGAGCGCAAGCCGTTCCACATTTAAAACCCGATGTTCAAGCATTAGACTGTGATTTCTATGTTTTCTCCGGACACAAAATGTGCGGCCCAACAGGAACCGGAATTTTATACGGAAAAGAAAGCTGGCTGAATAAACTTCCACCTTTTCAGGGCGGCGGCGAAATGATCGCTACCGTGACTTTCGAGAAAACTACCTACGCCGAATTACCCCATAAATTTGAAGCCGGAACACCGAATATTGAGGGTGGAATTGCACTGGGAGCTGCCATCGATTATCTCAATACAATCGGTTTTGAAAACATTGCGAAGTACGAATTAGAGTTGCTCGAATACGGGACACAAAAATTACTCGAAATCGAAGGTTTGAAGATTTTCGGTACTTCAAAACAAAAAACTTCCGTAATTTCGTTCAACATCGAAGGCATTCATCCGTATGATATCGGAACGATCATCGATAAAAAAGGAATTGCTGTCAGAACCGGCCATCATTGCGCCCAACCGATAATGGATTTCTATAAAATACCAGGAACTATTCGCGCTTCGTTTGCCTTTTATAATACGAAGGAAGAAATAGACACGATGGTCGATGCCATCAAAAAAGCAAAAGCAATGTTGATTTAAAAATTCAAACTATGAAAATACTCTCGATACTATTTTTAACGATTTTTCTCGGAAAAGGCTGCGACGCTCAGGAAAAGCAAGATGTGGCTAGCGCCGTCATCGAATATACCGCCAACACAAGAGGTTTTTACCAGAAGATTGTGGTGCAAAATCAGAAATATTCGGTTTCAAAAAACCGCGACGGTAAGGATTCGCCTGCAGAAATAGCAATTTCGAATTCCGATTGGAAAAAAATAATCGATGCATTTCAGGAAATCGATCTCGAAGGCTTTCCTAACCTGAAAGCACCGACGCAGAAACGACTTTATGACGGCGCGGCAATAGCTGATTTAACGATCACTTATAAAGGAAAAACATATAAGACAATACCGTTCGACCACGGAAATCCTCCGGCGGAAATCGAGAAATTAGTTGGTAAAATCACCGTATTAGCGTTACCAAAAGAATGAGCATACAAGAAATACAGCAGGAAATTATAGAAGAATTCTCGATGTTTGACGATTGGGACGAACGTTTTCAATACGTTATCGATTTAGGAAAAACCCTTCCGCTCATTGCCGAGCAATATAAAACAGAAGACAATACGATCAAAGGATGCCAGTCGAAAGTATGGCTGCACAGTGAAGAAACAGCTGGCAAAGTCATTTTCACAGCCGATAGCGACGCCATTATTACAAAAGGAATTATAGCGATTTTAATTCGTGTTTTTTCCAATCAAAAAGCAATCGATATTCTGGAAGCCGATACTAAATTTATTGACGAAATCGGTTTGAAAGAGCAATTATCTCCGACCCGCGCCAATGGATTGGTTTCGATGATCAAACAGATAAAAATGTATGCCCTAGCATTCAACTCAAAAAATTAAAAAAATTATGGAACAAGAAATAGATACCAATGTACTAGGCGAAGCAATCGTAAAAAAATTAAAAACCATTTATGATCCGGAAATCCCTGTAGATATCTACGAATTAGGATTGATATACGATGTCATGGTCAATGAGGACTATGAAGTAAAAATCCTAATGACGCTGACTTCACCAAATTGTCCTGTTGCCGAAACGTTACCGAGAGAAGTGGAAGAAAAAGTAAAAGGCATCGAAAACGTCAAAAATGCTGAGGTAGAAATTACCTTCGATCCACCATGGAGTAAAGATTTGATGAGCGAAGAAGCCAAACTCGAACTGGGAATGCTTTAAAAAATGCAGGAAGAAATCATCAATAAAGTCGCCAATTCTGTGCTCGAGGTTTTCGATCTGGAAGATTATTATCCGGCCGGTATTCGCCACCAGTTGGACATTTCGCAGTGGCTTTTGGAGGGATTTTTATTGAAAGAAAAAGATTTCCGTCAATCGCTGAAAGAACACAACTGGGAACAATATCAAGATCAGTATGTCGCCATTTTTTGCAGCACTGACGCGATAATTCCTGCCTGGGCTTCTGTTTTAGTAGCGCTACACCTGACACCCTTTGCAAAAAAAACGATTAACGGAAATCTTGAAGATTTAGAAACGGCACTATTCCAAGTAATTTTACCGACAATCGATTACTCGATTTATAAAGACAAGCCAGTCATCCTTAAAGGGTGTTCCAAAAAACCAGTACCGATGAGTGCTTATGTCACCTCGGCGCAATTACTGCGACCCTTCGCTAAAAGCATTATGTACGGAGAAGCTTGTTCTGCCGTTCCGCTCTATAAAGCCTCCAAAAAGTAAATGGTTTTTATAATCATCACAAGGATTATTCCTTGCTTTTAGTATATTTGTTCCTACATAACACAAACACAAAAAAAATGAAAAGCAGGCTATTGTTAGGATTGTTTTTATTCGGCAGTATGCTTCTTCATGCGCAAAGCGCTGAGAAAGAAGTACTCGTTAACACCGAAAGAGCAGTCGAAAAAAGCAAGGATACTACCAATATCGGTTGGAAAACCAAAGGGAATCTAATCTTTCTGTTTAATCAATCGAATTTCAATAACTGGCTGGCTGGCGGCGAAAACAATCTATCCGGAAACTTGGGAATCAACTATGAGTTTAATTATAAAAAAAAGGACATTACCTGGGATAATAAAGTAATTGCCTCTTATGGATTGTTGCGAACCAAAAATTCGGACTATGATAAAAAAACCGACGATCGTTTTGAATTCAATTCGATTCTCGGGAAAAAGGCAGTAGGACAATGGTACTATTCTTTCTTTTTAAATTTCAGAACTCAGTTCGCTAAAGGCTATGTTTACTCGAAAGATATATTCGGAAAGGAAATCAGGAAACAAAGCACCGATATTTTTTCACCGGCCTACCTGACTTTTGGCCCGGGAATGTTCTGGAAGAAAAATGACAATGTGAAGGTTAACTTTGCGCCATTAACATCAAAAGTGACTTATGTCGACAGTGATTTTACATTGGCAAACAATGCCTATTTCGGTGTGGAAGAAGGAAGAAGTTATCGTTATGAATTAGGGTTCTACGTTTCTGCGTATTATAAACTCAATGTGATGACAAATGTTTCGATGGAAAATACGCTGAATCTTTATAGCAATTATCTCGAAGATGCGCAAAATGTCGATATTGATTATACGCTGGCTGTGGTGATGCGCGTTAACCGTTATATTACAGCAAATTTAGTACTTCAAACCGTATATGACGATAATGCTTACAAAGGATTTCAAACTCGGGAAATATTTGGACTCGGATTAAATTACGGATTCTGAATCGACCATAAAAAAGAAAAAGCCCTTTAAGAAATTCCTAAAGGGCTTTTTTTATTCGTCTTTTTCGACGGCGTCTTTATAATCGGGATACAAAAATTTATTGTATGGAAAACGTGTAATATGGATTTGCCGTACTGCTTCATATACCCGTTCGCGAAATTCTTCGAGATTTTCTTTATTGATTGCGGATATAAACAGTGCGTTTTTTTCACCAACATCGCTCATCCAGGTTTGTTTCCATTCTTCGAGCGTATAATGTCTTTTGGTTTTTTCGGTAATCAAATCGTCGTCATCAATGGTCAGATGATGAAAAGCATCGATCTTATTAAACACCATTATCGTCGGTTTATCTCCACTTTTGATATCGAGTAAAATTTGATTCACAGAAGCGATATGTTCTTCAAAATCCGGATGTGAAATGTCGACAATATGCAATAACAAATCAGCTTCGCGGACTTCATCCAAAGTGCTTTTGAAAGAATCGACCAATTGCGTTGGGAGTTTTCGGATAAAACCTACGGTATCTGAAAGTAAGAACGGCAGATTTTTGATGACTACTTTACGAACGGTTGTGTCTAAGGTCGCGAACAATTTGTTTTCTACAAAAACATCACTCTTGCTAATGACATTCATTAGTGTCGATTTCCCGACATTGGTATATCCGACCAAAGCTACACGAACCATAGCGCTTCGGTTGCTGCGTTGAACTGACATTTGTTTGTCGATGAGTTTGATTTTTTCTTTCAATAAAGAAATTCGGTCACGGACAATACGGCGGTCGGTTTCAATCTCAGTTTCACCGGGTCCACGCATTCCAATTCCTCCTTTTTGTCTTTCAAGGTGTGTCCACATTCCGGACAAACGAGGTAACAAATATTGGCATTGCGCCAATTCTACTTGCGTCCTAGCATACGAAGTTTCAGCCCTTTGCGCAAAAATATCCAAAATTAGATTGGTCCGGTCTAGGACTTTACAGGGAAGTATTTTAGTTATGTTTTTTTGTTGAGAAGGCGATAACTCATCATCAAATATCACAGTGTCGATAGCATTTTCTTTGACATAGTGATGAATTTCTTCCATTTTTCCGGTTCCGAGAAATGTTTTGGGATTCGGGCGTTCCATTTTTTGAAAGAAACGTTTGATTACTTCACCTCCGGCAGTATACGTTAAGAATTCCAATTCATCTAAATACTCCTTGAGTTTTTCTTCCGATTGATTTTGGGTAATGATTCCGACGATAACTGTTTTTTCAAAACTGATATTTTCTTTTTCTAACATAATAGTATTTCTAACGCAAAGCTAATGAATTCCATCCTACGGAATTGGTATTCTACTGTTTTAAACAGGGATTTTTTTGCAGAAAATCGTTAAAAGTCAAATTTATCTTAATGCTTTGATAATTTTTGTTAAATTTGGAACTCAAAAATCATAAAACTATATAAACCACCTTAAATTTTCATTTTATGAAAAAAATTATTTTAATCTTTTTAATGTCTTTTACATCATTTTTAGGTTTCTCACAATTAAATGAGAACTTTGATGGGATCGCAACTTTCCCTCCAACGGGATGGTTGGTAAGAGACAATAGAACCGACTCAGGTGCCAATTGGAAATTTAATGCTCCACAAGCAGCATTTCCAGCAAATTCACCGAATAATGCGGCATTTATTGACAAAGAATTTACCGGAGATGGTATTTTGGCTGAGGAGTGGCTGA
>JBBRXW010000050.1:0-9607 GCA_038238295.1 Flavobacteriales bacterium
AAAATTGTCATCACTGCCAAACGAATCAATAAAAACGAGCAACACTATATAATGTTTTCAGTGGCCGATAATGGAGAAGGCTTTGAAGCAAAATATGAAGACCGGATATTCAGGATGTTCCAGCGGTTGGATACGGATAAAAAAGGAACCGGTATTGGACTCGCTTTATGTAAAAAAATTGTCGAAAATCATGGTGGATATATAGAGGTGTCCAGTGAAATAGGAGCCGGCGCCACCTTTACAATCGTTTTCCCTGATATGCATCAGAAGTAAATCCGAAAAACCTTATAATGTATAGATGAATTCCTCCGGACCGCCTCTCACCAAAAAATTTGCTACTGTACTTGTTGACCCAGTCATATCCGACGGTCGTTTTGTCAAACTGCGAGCCAACTAGATATGCAGCATAGTACTCATTGATGTGTATTATGCAAATACTTCAAAATGCTTCACATATTCTTCAAATTCTAAAAGAAAAGCAGCGTCTTCCGGATAATACTTTGCTTTTTCAAAATCTTCCCCCGCAAAGTTTTTTATTACCTCCAGATCTTCCCAATAGGTAATCAATGTAAAATGTGCTTCGTCACCATTTACATTTCTGAGAAACGAAAGCTCTTTAAAACCAAGTGTTTTTTTATAATCTGGGATAGCGACTTGCTTCAAAAATTCAGTATACGCTTCCAAGTTTGCGATATTCGTTTTTCCATGCCAAATTCTTGCTATCATCTTTTTGTAATTTTTATTATTGGTTCATTAAGAAACGTACTAGTCATCTAACAATCCGCGAATTACTCCATGGAGTCTTGTGATTCGTTACTCTTTATCGATGGGTTCCCAGAGTTCAATTTTGTTGCCCTCCATGTCAATAATATGAACAAACTTTCCATAATCAGAGCCTTCAATTTTGTCTACAATGGTCACCCCTTCTTTCTTTAGTGCTTCAACGAGTGCTTCTATATTCTCGACCCTGTAATTAATCATGAAGTCTTTGGTCGAAGGCTCAAAATATTTGGTATTCTCCGGAAATGTGCTCCATTGAGTAACACCATTTTTAGTAGGATCGCCTGCCTGTCGCCACTGAAAAGTGGTTCCGTACGGAGTGGTGTCTAATCCGAGATGCGTTTTATACCATTCCATCATTTTCTTGGGATCTTTGCATTTAAAGAAAATACCACCAATGCCTGTTACTTTTGTCATATTGTTGGGATTAGTTGTTAGTTTATGGAATGTGAATCCCAATGCGAAAGTGGTCACAAGGGTCAGGACAAGTACTATTGTTTTTTTCATAGGTTTTGAATTTAATTTCTGCGATTGATTTTTTTTATCCTACAGTAGCTACGAAGATAATCATATTTACAGAACGTCGATCTCACAAAATTTTGTACTTGAAGTTTTAGTATGAATTTAAATTTTAAAATATCCAGTGGCATACAACAAAGGGTAAAGTGACTCTATGATCTTAATTGGCTATGTCCAATTCTCAAACCTTACCCCTATTCTTAATGCTGTGTCGTAGTACCATCTGCACATCCTAAAATTCCATAAAACTTTCTAAAAATTACATAAATAACTTTTTAATGCTCTGGTTACCTTTACTCTAAACTTTAAAACACTGTGTGATGGTAACAATCTTACTCCTCTCCGCTAGCTTGACTGTCTTCGTATATATATTCACCACTACTACGAGAACCGATTATAAAAGGGTGTTGCTGCACCGTCTATTAATCAACCATATCAAAACAAAAGCACTCTATGATAAATTGGAAGAACTGCTTTTTCTCAAAGATTATAATGCACAACGCAGCAAAAGGCTCAGTTATGACCTTTATCTTGTTAGTCTTAAAAAACAGAATGACCTATTTGATAAAGAAATCGAAGAACTCCGCCGTTCAAGGTTGAATACTGATACTGAAAAATATTACCTGCATTTGATTCACAGCCACGAGCACGACATCATTGCATTGCAATCGGAAGTCAGACGCATCGAAGATACGCGCATAAAACAAAGCGCATAATAACAATACTAAGCTGCCATGCTTGGGAAGCCACCAACGTCAGGAACTGAGAATCCCTGCTTGGGTGGCTCCATTTTTTTAGGACGTTTGCATTCCCATCTTAAATCCCGTTGTCGCTTGCAAAATTCGACAAACTTTGCTTATTTTTGCCGGATGTCTAGAAAAATAACTGATAAGATTGTATTCGACCATATCAAGATCCTCGATGCCGGTGCCAAAGGCGTATCCGTTGCCAAAGCTCCCGATGGCAAAGTCATCTTCGTCCCAAATGTTGTTCCCGGTGATGTTGTTGATGTACAGACCTTCAAAAAACGCAAAGCCTATTACGAAGGCAAAGCCATCCGTTTCCACGAATTGTCGGAGCACCGTATCGAACCAATTTGCCAGCATTTTGGCGTGTGTGGCGGTTGCAAATGGCAGAATATGAACTATCCTCAGCAGTTATTTTATAAACAGAATGAAGTCAAAAATCACTTGCAGCGCATCGGCAAAATTGAGCTTCCTGAGTTCGAGCCAATATTAGGCTCTGAAAAGCAATTCTTCTATCGTAATAAAATGGAGTTCGGCTTCTCGAATTCGCGTTGGTTGACCGAAAAAGAAATTGAAAGTACCGATGATTTAGGCAACCGCAATGCCCTTGGTTTCCATATCCCAAAAATGTGGGACAAGATTCTCGACATCACAAAATGCCACTTACAGGAAGATCCTTCCAATGCGATACGAAATGAAATCCGTGACTTCGCCAATGCCAACAACTTAGACTTTTTTGACCCAAGAAACCACGAAGGACTGCTACGAACATTAATGATTCGTACTGCGTCAACCGGCGAAATCATGGTGTTGCTGCAGTTTTTCAAAGAAAATAAGGCGCAACGGGAGTTGTTGTTAGACCATTTAAATAGTACATTTCCGGAGATTACTTCATTGCAGTACGTCATCAATGGCAAACCTAACGATACGATTTATGACCAAGACGTCAAACTCTATAAAGGGCGCGATTATATCCTCGAAGAAATGGAAGGACTGCAGTTTAGTATCAATGCCAAATCGTTCTACCAAACCAATTCAGCGCAGGCGTATGAGTTGTATAAAATTACTCGAGATTTCGCTGGACTTACCGGCAATGAAGTCGTTTATGATTTGTATACCGGAACCGGAACCATCGCGCAATTCGTCTCCAAAAAAGCGAAAAAAGTGATTGGTGTCGAAAGTGTTCCCGAAGCGATTGCTGATGCAAAAGAAAATGCCCGTCGCAACGAGATTACCAATTGCGAATTCTTCGTTGGCGATATGAAAGTGGTTTTCAATGAAAGCTTTATTGCAAAACATGGCCATCCGGATGTCATCATCACTGACCCACCACGCGATGGCATGCACAAAGATGTCGTAGATCAAATCCTGAAAATCGCTCCTGAAAAAGTCGTTTATGTCAGTTGTAATTCCGCCACACAGGCGCGGGACCTCGCATTAATGGATGAAAAATATAAAGTCACAAGAGTCCGGCCAGTTGATATGTTTCCACAAACACATCATGTCGAAAATGTTGTACTTTTGGAAAGAAGATGAAGCAATCAGGATTTAGGTTTTTTAAAATTACAAAGATTCGAATTCAAATAATATGAAAAAAATAGTTGCACTGCTGATTGTGCTGGCATCGACTTTTACCGCTTGCGAGAAAGACGATATCTGCGATTCGACGACCGGAACCACACCACGACTGATCATTGATTTCTATGATGTGACGAATCCTACAGTACCAAAAAACATCACGAATTTGGGGATAATCGGAGCCGGACTTCCGACAGGTATTCTATTCAATGGCGTTAGCAGGATTCAGGTACCTCTGGATATTTCTGAAGATGTAACCCAATACCAGTTTATTCTGAATTACGGAAACGCCAATACAACGTTAGTCAATACCGACAAC
This sequence comes from Flavobacteriales bacterium, assembly GCA_038238295.1. Classification (GTDB taxonomy): domain Bacteria; phylum Bacteroidota; class Bacteroidia; order Flavobacteriales; family Flavobacteriaceae; genus Flavobacterium. The sequence continues at coordinate 3,943 of JBBRXW010000050.1, forward strand.
CTGCAATTTGATTACACCCGTGCCAATGTTTTTGTATCGCGAGCTTGTGGTTTCAAAACCGTTTTCACGCTCAATGGTACCAACCCGTATACGCTTACCGATGCTGCCACTCCAGATGGACTGTGGATGCAGAATATCACCGTTACCCATCTTAATATTTTAAATGAAAATGAAACGCACCTTACCATTACTTTTTAGCCTTGTTTTGGTAATGGCTTCATTTTCAATGAACGCTCAAGCCAAAAAAACCGACAGCATTCCGGTGAAAACCAATCGATATGGCCTTCGTGTGGGTATTGATTTGTTCAAACTGACGCGCGCTTTTTATGAAAAGAATTATAAAGGACTGGAAATCGTCGGTGACTACCGGATTTCAAAGAAGTACTATCTCGCTGGTGAATTAGGAAATGAAAACAAAACCGTTGATGACGACCGTTTGAATTTTACGACGAAGGGAACCTACTTCAAAGTCGGAATCGATTATAACTTATACGAGAACTGGCTCGATATGGAGAATATGGTTTATATCGGCGGGCGCTATGGCGTCAGTTCGTTCAGCCAAACGTTGAATTCCTATACCGTTTATGATCGTTACCCTTACTTCGGGCAGCCGGAGACGATTATTTCAGGAGAAAAATTCAGTGGATTATCAGCACAGTGGTTAGAAGTCGTTGCTGGGATGAAAGCGAAGGTATTCAATAATTTCTTTGTAGGGTTCAGTTTCAGTTTCAAACGAATGGTATCGAATAAGAAGCCAGATAATTTCGACAACCTTTATATTCCAGGCTTCAACAGAACGTATGATGGGAATTTCGGCGCGGGCTTCAATTATACTGTTTCGTATATGATTCCAATTTACAAGAAGAAAATAGCAGCGGCGAAAGTACCTGAAAAGAAAAAAAGCAAAAAATAAAACTTTATAAATAGGTGTTGAAATTCTTATTTTAGAATCTTCACGCCTCTGATAAAAATCCATTTCATAAACAGCTTTTCGCCGTCTTTGGTTTTGGCTGCCTGAAATTGCGGCGCTAAAATGGTCCCTACTACAAATGCTGTTATCGGAACCCATAAACCGGTCAGGTTAGTATATTTTCCGATTAGAAAACGGAAGCCGATAAATAGAATGCCAAAGCAAAGTAGTTGATAGATAAACGAACGAATTTGTAATTTAGTCATATTTTAAATATTAGATTTCATCAGCATTCTGCGCATCTGGCGTCTGAAATTTTGTCCGCTTACTGCCTTCATACATCTCATACTTTACCAATCGTGCTTCCAAACTTCCGTTGAATAATTTGATTTTTCGAGAAGGTTTCAATCCAACAAATTTCAGTGCTTCTAAATTCGCCGTAATAAACCAAGCATTAGTTCCCGGATAATTTTGTTTTAACGTATCACCGATTTCTCTGTAAAAACGTTCCATTTCGATATCAAGACGCTCGCCATAGGGTGGATTAAAAACCATCTGTAACGGGCCTTGCGTTACTTTTTCGGTATCGAAGAAATTCTTTTCCTGAATCGTCACATACTCTTCCAAGTTGGCATTCTTGATATTGTCTTTTGCTTTCAAAACCGCAGATGGCGCTTTGTCATACCCTTTGATGGTATAATGAAATTCGCGAACTTTCTTCAACAGCGAATCCATAATTTGGTCGAACAAGTCGTTGTCCCAATCGTTCCATTTTTCAAAAGCAAACTCTTTTCGGTTAATGTTCGCCGGTATATTGCAGGCAATCATCGCCGCCTCGGCCAATAACGTTCCACTACCACACATCGGATCGAGGAAATCGCCCTGCCCATCCCAACCGGAAAGCAAAATCATTCCAGCCGCCAACACTTCATTGATCGGTGCAATATTTGTCGCTGTCTTATAACCACGCTGGTGTAATGACGTTCCCGACGTATCGAGCGCCACCGAAACCTGGTCTTTATCGATGTGAATGTTGATGCGCAGATCCGGATAATCCTTATCAACACTCGGACGCTGCCCGGTATTATTTCGAAACTGATCGACGATCGCATCTTTCGATTTTTGCGATACAAACTGTGAATGTTTGAAATAGTCCGAATGCACCGTCGTATCGATCACGAACGTCTGATTAGAATTCATATACTGTGACCAGTTGATTCCGGAGATCCCTTTATACAACGCCAAATCAGTATTGGCACGGAAATAATAAATCGGCTTTAAGATTTTCAAAGCGGTGCGCAGCGACAGATTGGCTTTATACATAAACCCTTTGTCGCCTTTAAAACTCACCATGCGGATGCCTTCTTCTACGTCCTGTGCGCCGAGCATTCGAAGTTCTTTCGCCAGTATTTCTTCAAAACCAAAAAAGGTTTTGGCAATCATTTTAAAATTATTTTCCATTGTAAATTCAAGTATTCCGTGCAAAAATAGTCTAAATTTGCATTTTAAATTTGATTTCAAAAAAGATTACATGTCCAAAGACTCAAATTCCAAAAACCAAAACCCAAAAACCGATTCCGATTGCTGGTTTACTTCGTGGTTTGATACACCCTACTACCACATTCTTTATAAAGAACGCAATTACCGGGAAGCCCAGATTTTTATGGACAACCTGACGCATTACCTCAACTTGCCCGAAAAAGCAAAAGTGCTCGATTTGGCCTGCGGTACCGGAAGACATTCGATCTACCTCAACCAATTGGGATTTGATGTGCTCGGCGTAGATTTATCCGAAAATAGTATCGCCATCGCCAAAAAGAACGCCAACGAAACCCTCGAATTTCACGTGCACGACATGCGCCATCCGTTCAAAGAAAAATTCGATGCAATCTTCAACCTTTTTACCAGTTTTGGCTATTTCGAAAACGAAGCCGACCATCTCAAAACACTGATTGCCATCAAAGAAAGCCTTTCCGAATACGGTTTCGGCGTCATCGATTTTATGAATGTCAACCATGTCGTTGCGAACCTCGTTGCTGAGGAAACCAAAACCGTCGACAACATCGACTTCCATATCAAACGCTTTCACATCGACAACTATATCTGCAAAGAAATTGATTTTGAAGACCAAGGCAAGAACTACCATTACACCGAAAAAGTACGCGCCTACACGCTTGTCGATTTTCAAGAACTGATGGCGGAAGCCGGGATTTACCTGCTCGATATTTTCGGCGATTATAAACTGAAAAAATTCCATAAAACCGATAGCGAACGTCTGATCATGATTTTCAAATAATGAACTACCTCCTTCCCTTCCTTTCCGTCATGGCGGGTTACGGCATTGCATTGTTGCTGCAGCCTCGAGGCAAGCAAAATCTGAAGCTGTTGCTGGCATTCAGCGGTTCGTTTTTACTGTCATTAACCGTCGTGCACCTGCTGCCGGAAGTCTATCAAAGTCACAATTCACTAATTGGGATTTTCATTATGATCGGAATCTTGTTCCAGATTATCCTCGAATTTTTCTCTAAAGGCGCCGAACACGGGCATGTTCATGGTCACGAACAAATGACACATATTCCGTGGTTGCTGTTCATCAGCCTCTGCCTCCACGCCTTGCTCGAAGGATTGCCAGTCAGCCATCATTCCGATTTAGCCCTTGGAATTGCGATTCACCACCTGCCGATTGCCATCATCTTGACTACTTTTTTTATCCAAGGCCACCTCAGCAAAACCGCGATAGGATTGTTTATGGTAACTTTTGCCATTATGACGCCGCTGGGCACCGCACTCGCTATCTATGTTCCGGTTTTAAACCAATACTACGACATCCTGACGGCCATCGTTATTGGAATTCTGTTTCATATCTCGTCGACAATTATTTTCGAAAGCAGCGAAGGCCACAAATTCAATATCGCCAAAATCACGATGATCATTCTCGGTATCGTGCTGGCATATTGGTTGTAGCTTTCTTTGGGCGTGCCCTCGCCGAGGCAGGTCAGGCCATCCGTTGCAATCTGTCATTGCGAAACCGCAATCACAGGATTTCCACTGCTGTCCTTCACGCAGTTCTTCGTAAATGGAAGCATCATCTTTCACGAAAAGGCATTGAAATTTTTAACATAAAATCCAACAAAAAACTTTACTGTTCCTAGGGCTTTACAATGAAAAAGCACTAATTTTATATCGCAAAACCAAAACATAAATGTCGTTTACCAAAACCACCGAGCAATCCTCGAAGTACGAACACTTGGAAAAAATGTCCGTGCATGAACTGCTCACCAATATCAATCACGAAGATCACACTGTTCCTGCTGCTGTAGCCATAGCAGTGCCACAAATTGAACTTTTGGTCGAAGCAATCGTCGCAAAATTGAAGCGGGGTGGACGATTATTTTATATTGGCGCCGGGACTTCCGGACGCTTGGGAATAGTAGATGCCTCCGAATGCCCACCTACTTTTGGTGTTCCTTTCGACCTCGTAAATGGAATCATTGCCGGCGGCGACAAAGCCATTCGTCGTGCCGTAGAAAATGCAGAGGATGATACGCAGCAAGCCTGGATGGATTTACAGCAACACTATATCAGCGAAAAAGATGTCGTCATTGGTATCGCCGCTTCAGGAACAACACCTTATGTTATTGGTGGTTTAACAGTCTGCAATCAGCATAATATCATTACTGGATGCATCACCTGCAATACCGGAAGTCCGTTAGCTGCTGTTGCAAAATTCGCTATCGAAGTCGTTGTCGGCCCCGAATTCGTTACCGGAAGTTCCCGTATGAAAGCCGGAACCGCGCAGAAATTGGTGCTGAATATGATTTCTACCGCAACGATGATCCAATTGGGGAAAGTCAAAGGCAACAAGATGGTCGATATGCAGCTCAGCAATGACAAACTTGTAGACCGCGGCGTCAAAATGATCATTGGCGAAATCGGAGTTTCGTATGACGAAGGTGCTCAGTTATTGCAGCAGTTTGGCAGTGTTCGCAGAGCTGTCGATGGATTTAATAAAAAATCCTGATGAATCTCTTTTATCTCATATTGGCCACCATTCCGATACTTGCCTTTGTCAGTATGTACCTGCTTCGAGAATGGAAATGGATTTATTACTATGCCTTTATCAACAGCCTTGTTTTTGTAACGTATTTGTATGTCATCCTGTTTTCAGATTTTTGTTTTTTTGATCAGGATCAGTTAGGGTTAAAGAAAATTTTTCTGTTCCTGTATTGTCTTTTATTTCATGGCGCTGCCAGTTTTATATTTTCATTGATTTATAAATTTAATCTATCCAAAAAATGGGACTCAACCGTGAAATCTTAAACAAAGGAATCAAATATATGGCCTGGGCACTGCCGTTGGTTTTTATTGGCCCAAGCGTGATTTATAATGCTTTCATCAATAAAAATAATGGTTGGCATTACTTGGTTTTAGCTCTTGGAATTGCCGTTTGCCTTGGCGCAATGTTGTGCATGTTTAAAGGAATACAAGCTATCGTCAACAGCCTGTTCGATAATAGCGACGACTAGTAATCGAACGCATTAATAATAAAGTATAGAAGTATCGAATAAATGGCAGCTTTAGCATGATACAGTCAATAATTATCTTTATAAACTAATATCACTACTCATGAAATTAAAAATTATCGTTGCATTTCTGTTTTTCTCTTTGGCCGCTTCTTCGCAACAATTATCCTATAAATCTGGAGGAAATGTATACAGCGGCCGCGAAAAATTATCTCCAGACCAAGTGAGGACT
>JBBRXW010000051.1:0-9597 GCA_038238295.1 Flavobacteriales bacterium
CATAAACCAAAACAAAACTACTTTTGGGTTCACTGATCAAAACGCTCTGAATAATCGAAAGTATCGGCGTGATACCGCTGCCTGCAGCAAATGCGATATAGTTTTTCTGGCGGGCGGCTTCCGGTTCGAAAGTGAATTTTCCTTCTGGCGTGCCTACTTCCAAAGTGGCACCTGCTTTCAACTGAGCATTGGCAAACGGAGAAAAAATTCCGTTTTTAACGGCTTTCACGGCAATCCGGAGTTCAGAATTTTCGGGAGCAGAACAAAGAGAATAGGCGCGACGGATTTCTTCACCGTCTAAGGTCAGTTTCAGATTGATATATTGTCCGGCGGTAAACCGGTAGAAATCTTTGAATTCTAATGGAACGTTAAACAAAATCGAGACGGCTTCAGGAGTTTCCCGACGCACTTCGGTAACGTTTAATTTATAAAATGATGACATGGATTATAATTTTTACAAAAATAAGAAACCTCAAAGAAAACCGCCGTATTTCTGATAGATTATTTTTTAACGCCCAACGCAGGCATGAAAACCCAAAGTTTTAGCGGATAATTTTCGCCATATCAAAAAGAAACGTATTTTTACCAGTCAGTATACTAAAATCGACTTTTTAAAGTTTTAAGAAAAACCCGTTTTACATTGAAAACTACCATACTCACGTATCTTTCTATAGTTGGATTGTTCCTTTTTTTGATAGCCTGCTCTACTAAAAGGAATACCTTCATTTCCCGAAATTCTCACGCCTTAAGTGCCAAAGACAATATCTTGTATAATGGCGGACTAGCATTGGATAAAGGAATTGTGGATTTAAAATCGCAATACAAGGATAATTTCTGGGAACGTCTGCCTATCGAAAGAATGCAGCTGAATAAAGAATCGATACTTCCCGGGCAAACACCTCCGAACCCTAATTTTGATAGAGCAGAAACAAAAGCCACGAAAGCCATCCAAAAACATTCGATGAATATCGGTGGATCTGAGAAAAACCCACAGATGGATGAAGCCCACTTAATGCTGGGAAAGGCGCGGTATTATGACCAGCGTTTTGTACCTGCTTTAGAGGCATTTAACTATATTCTGTATAAATATCCGAGCAGCAACAAAATTAATGAAGTCAAAATTTGGAGAGAAAAAACCAATATGCGTTTAGATAACGATGCGATTGCTGTTGAAAATCTAAGTAAATTGTTAAAAGATATCAACTACAAAGACCAAATTTTCGCAGATGCCAACGCTACATTGGCGCAAGCTTTTTTAAATTTAGGGGAAAAAGACAGCGCTGTGGCCAAGGTCAAACTCGCCAGAGATTTTACCAAACAAAAAGAAGAGCGCGCGCGGTACCACTATATTTTAGGGCAGTTATATGAAGAACTCGGCTATAAAGACAGCGCTTATGCGTCGTATCAGTCGGTGATTGACATGAAAAGAAAGGCATCAAAAGCGTATGTAATTCATGCGCATTTACGCCAGGCATCACTTAATGATTTTGAAAAAGGAGATACGATCGCGTTCCATAAAAAATACGATCGGTTATTGAAAGACCGCGAAAATCGACCGTACCTTAATTTTTTAAATTATCAGGTTGGATTGTTTTACGACAACAATAAGAACTATGAACAAGCTAAGAAGTATTATAATATTTCTTTGAAATCAAAAGTTGTCGACCAATATCTGATTGCTTCGAATTATAGGAATCTTGCGGATATTTATTTTAAAAATGCCAAATACGTTACCGCAGGGAAATACTATGATAGTACATTAGTGCAGCTAGAACCGAGATCACGCGAGCATCGTTTTATCGAAAAGAAACGCGAAAACTTAGTTGATGTCATCAAATATGAAGGAATCGCTACACGGAACGACAGCATTCTTCTCGTGCACGGAATGCCGGAATCAGAGCGAGTTGCTTATTATGAAACGTATATTGCCAAATTGAAAAAAGACGAAGAGGCTAGAAAACTTAAGCAAGCAAAGGATAGTGAGAAAGGTGGCAGTAGTACCGGCAAAGTAGATGCGAATGGGCGGGAAACTTCGCGAGATGCAGTACTTGATTCTAAAAGATCTGGACCAACGCCACCAGCAGGAAACCTTGCGGGCGACAGCAAATTTTATTTCTACAATCCAACTACGGTGGCCTTTGGTAAGGCAGAATTCCGTAAGCTATGGGGCGATCGGGTTTACAAGAATAACTGGCGAGTTTCGGAAGGCAAATCAATCACAACTACCGATGATAAAACTCTAACTGAAATAGACAAAGAAGCAGCAATTAATAATGAAAAGGGCGGTGACAAAACGGAACCTAAATACACTACTGAATTCTATCTTACGCAACTACCAAGTTCACAAACCGTAATCGACAGCATTGCCAAAGAACGCAACTTCGCGTATTATCAATTGGGAGTTATTTATAAAGAGAAATTCAAGGAATATAAATTAGCGGCTGCCAAACTCGAAAAATTATTAGAGAACAAACCCGAGGAAAGATTGATTCTTCCGACGATGTATAACCTATATAAAATCTACGATATCCTCGATAAGGACAAAGCGCTGGCGATGAAAAACCAGATTATTCAACAATTCCCAGATTCACGGTATGCCCAGATTTTGAGCAATGCCAATCCAAATGAAGCAGCATTAAAAGACACCCCGGAAGCCAATTATGATAAGTTATTCGAGCAGTACCAATCAGGGGATATCAAAGCAGCATTGACCAATGTGGATATCGCTATCGATCAGTTCGCTGGAGACGAGATTGTTTCCAAATTTGAATTATTGAAAGCCAATATTGTCGGTAAATTGAAAGGACGGGGTGAATTCAGAAAGTCACTCAATTTTGTAGCGTTAAATTATCCCAACAGCGAAGAAGGCAAACATGCAGAGGAACTATTAAAAACCGATGTGCCTGCTTTGGAAAGCCTTAAGTTTTATGAAGTGAAACCGTTGAGCTGGAAAATACTTTACAAATCAGACAATCCGGAGGATAAAAACACAAAGGCACTTCAGGATAAAATTAAAAAATTCATCGCCGACAGAAGCATGGATAAACTGACAACATCCTACGACATATATACAATGGATAAAAATTTCGTAGTCATCCACGGGATGAAAACAGAAGAATTTGCCAAAGGAATTGCATCAATTTTGAAGGAATTCAAAGAATATAAAATCCAAGATCAAGCCATTATTATCTCGAATGAAAATTACAAGATTGTTCAGATGAAAAAAAATCTGGAGGAATATTTAACGACGCCGCCTTCCAACCCTTTGCCACCAAAACCATATACACCGAAAGCGAAACCACAACCGAAAAACCATGAGGATCGCCCGATTCCAAAACGGGAAGAACAAATAAGCGACGAAAAACAGAATCAAATGGACAACCAGTTGCCCCCTGGACTTCCACCGTCACCAGGTTCTTCGAGATCCAAAGAAGGGCAATCCGAAAAGGAAAAAAAATAACGCATGTTTGATAAAAAGCCAAAATCATACACGGATCTCTTAGGTAAGACCAACAGGATTGTTGAGGGCACTATTATAAAAGGGAATATTCTTTCTCAGGCGGACTTCCGGCTCGATGGTGATTTGGTGGGGAATTTTCAGTCGAATGGCAAAATTGTAATTGGTCCGGCAGGAAGTATCAAAGGCGATATCTTATGCAAGAATGCTGATATCGAAGGCAAATTCGATGGAAAGATTCAGGTGATTGAGATGCTTAATGTCAAATCGAAAGCCAGCATCCACGGCGAAGTGGTTTGCGGGAAATTGTCGGTAGAGCCGGGCGCCGATTTCAGCGCGAGTTGCGTAATGAAACCCAATGTTAAAAGCACGATCATCCATGACGAACAGCCCCAGCCCGAAGCAGCCCAACAACACTAAATGGTTAGCGTTTATTAATATTCCCATTCAGATGGGAGTGATTATTTTCGCGTTCTCGTATGCCGGAAACTGGCTCGACGAAAAATATCCCAATCCGCACAACCTATATGTTAAGATTCTGACTTTAATCGGTGTCGCATTAGCGTTTTATAATCTCAACAGACAATTAAAAGACATCAATAAATGAATGTAAAAAAATACCGTCCGTTACTCCAAATAGTCTTCGTGGCATTACCGGCTTACCTGCTTCACAAATTGTTTTTTTATTACAATGCAACCAATCCTGATTTTCAAAAATTTCATACGCCAATCGAGGTCATCTACGGATTCTTCTGTATTTGCTCGATTAGTATTGTATTCTTTCTAATACAGATAAAGGAAAAAAGTGAAGAACAGACGGGCTATGCTTTCTTATTTTTGACATGCCTCAAAATGGGGATTTCATACCTCGTTTTAGCCCCGATATTACATAGTGGCAATTCCAATATCAGGATTGAAAAAATGAATTTTTTTATCATTTTTGCGATATTTTTAGCAATCGAAACAACGGTAACCATACGAATATTAAACAATAAACAATAAAATGCTTTTAAAACAATAATTTCTTCAAAAAAAGCATTTTAAATCCTGAAATATTAGGAAAAGAATGTACCTTTGCGCCAAATTTCAGATACAAAAATTTAGATATTTATTAGATATGGTGATTTCAAACAAACCACTTAGATTTATATTCATCGCTTTCATTGCCTGCTTTCCACTTTTGGGTTTTGCCAATACTCCGCCAGATTCACTAAAAACAGCTACAGCAGTAGTTAGTGATGTCGTTGTGAAAGTCGGAGAACCAAAGGATGAAAAAGCTGAAATTAAAGAGCAAATCCAAGAAGTAATCGGACACCACTTGTTAGACGGTCACGATTTTTCTATTTTCCAAGATAAAACCAGCGGTGCTCACTATGGGTTTCCACTACCAGTTATTCTTTGGGATAATGGGGTTCATATCTTCTCTTCTTCAAGATTCAACCACGGAGAATCGGTTGCCGAAAGCAATGGGAATTACTACGTATTGCACCATGAAAGAATTTATAAGACAGACGCTGCCGGAACTATAACTGGTGACGAGCATAATCCAACAAATGCTAAGCCATTAGATTTTTCTATTACCAAAGGGGTATTGTCGTTGATGATCGTGGCGCTTTTAATGTTCTTGTTGTTTTCAGGATTGGCCAAATCGTTCCATAAAAATGGTGGAATTTCTTCCGGAGCCGGACGTTTCTTCGAACCAATCGTATTGTTTGTCCGTGACGAAATTGCCATTCCAAACATCGGCGAGAAACACTACAAAAAATATATGAGCTTTTTATTGACCATATTTTTCTTCATTTGGTTTTTAAATATGTTTGGATTGACACCACTTGGAATCAATGTAACCGGAAATATCGCAATCACTTTCGGATTGGCAGTGATTGTATTTTTGATAACGAATTTATCGGCCAACAGAAATTACTGGGGCCACATTTTCTGGATGCCAGGAGTTCCGACACCCATGAAAGTGATCTTAGCGCCAATAGAATTGTTAGGCGTTATCATCAAACCTTTCGCATTGATGATTCGTTTGTATGCGAATATGTTTGCGGGACACATCGTATTGATGAGTTTGATCGGGCTGATGTTTATTTTTAAAAGCTGGTTGGGAAGCGGATTGTCTTTCATACTGTCTTTCATTATCTCTATCATTGAAATTTTAGTCGCTTTATTGCAAGCCTATATATTTACAATCCTGTCCGCGTTATATTTTGGGTCGGCAGTCCAAGAGCATCATCATGACGATGAGGAACACGCTCACTAATCAATTGAATGTTTAATTTTTAATACATATTTTTATGGAAATTCCTAAAATTGTTGGAGCTGGTTTAGTAGTAATCGGAGTAGGTATTGGTGTTGGTAGAATTGGTGGTTCAGCAATGGACGCTATTGCCCGTCAACCAGAATCTTTCGGTAAAATTCAAACAGCGATGCTTATTGCAGCGGCTCTTGTTGAAGGTATTGGTTTCGCGGCTTTGTTCGCAGTAAACTAGAAAGCAAACAAAAAGCTGCAACGGTTGGTTGCAGCTTTTGTTTAAAAATTAAAATCAAAGAATAAGACTATAATTAAAGGATACTATGGAAAAGTTAATAAATGATTTTTCGTTCGGATTGTTTTTCTGGCAAACCTTAATCTTCGTTGGATTGATTTTCTTGTTGAAAAAATTCGCATGGAAACCAATCTTGGATTCTGTTAACGAAAGAGAAGAAGGAATCAGAACGGCATTGCTTTCTGCTGAAAACGCCAGAAAAGAAATGCAGAACTTGCAATCCGATAACCAACGTATTTTGCAGGAAGCAAGATTAGAACGCGATACTTTATTGAAAGAAGCGCGTGAAATGAAAGACAAAATCATTGCGGATTCAAAAAACGAAGCACAAGCACAAGGACTGAAAATGATCGAGCAGGCTAAAGCCGCAATTGAAAGCGAAAAGAATGCCGCTATGGCAGATTTGAAAGCACAGGTTTCAACCTTGTCATTGAGCATCGCGGAGAAATTATTACGAGATGAATTATCTAACAAAGATGCCCAGGTAAAAATGGTAGAGAAAATGTTAGGTGACGCTAAATTAAACTAATATGGGCAGTACAAGAGCAGCAATCCGTTATGCGAAAGCAATCCTCGACATCGCACACTCCAAAGGTGTGGCGACAGAAGTCAGCAATGATATGGCTTCGATTGCTTCAACTGTCAGCGGAAATGCAGAACTAAGTGCTTTTCTTCTCAACCCGACCATTAGTGTTGAGGTAAAAGAAAAGGCGCTTTTAGAAGTTTTTGCAGAAATCAATGGGGTGACCAAAAGCCTTTTTCATTTGTTATTCGAAAACAAACGATTTGAAATTCTTAACGCTATTGCGACAGAATACAGCAAATTATTCGAAGAAATGAATGGTATGGAAACAGCAACTGTAACCACAGCTTTCCCAATGACAGCGGAACTGGAAGCGAAAGTTTTGGCAAAAATCCTGACCTTTAGCAACAAAAAAATCAATATCGAAAACATAGTAGATCCGGCCATCATCGGTGGATTTATATTAAGAATAGGCGACAAGCAATACAATGCTTCCGTTGCCAACAGATTGCAAGTATTAAAGAGAGAATTAAGTAACTAGTTATTTATATAATTATGGCGGAAATTAAACCTGCTGAGATTTCAGCAATATTAAAAAAGCAAGTAGAAGGTTTTGAAACTGGAGCTACTTTAGAAGAAGTTGGATCAGTACTTCAGGTTGGAGATGGAATCGCCCGTGTATACGGACTTTCTAATGTTCAATACGGTGAATTAGTTGAGTTTGACAATGGTTTAGAAGGAATCGTTTTGAACTTGGAAGAAGACAACGTTGGGGTGGTGCTTTTAGGACCATCTACCGGAATCAAAGAAGGTTCAACAGCAAAAAGAACACAACGTATCGCCTCTTTGAAAGCAGGGGAACAAATGGTAGGCCGTGTCGTAAACACCCTTGGTTTTCCAATTGATGGAAAAGGACCAATCGGTGGCGACTTATACGAAATGCCATTGGAAAGAAAAGCTCCAGGAGTTATCTTCCGTCAACCAGTAACCGAGCCATTACAAACCGGAGTAAAAGCAGTAGATGCTATGATCCCAGTTGGTCGTGGACAAAGAGAGTTGGTAATTGGTGACCGTCAAACTGGTAAATCGACCGTTTGTTTGGATACCATCTTAAATCAAAAAGAATTTTACGATGCAGGTAAACCTGTATTTTGTATTTATGTAGCGATCGGGCAAAAAGCTTCAACCGTTGCCGGAATTGCAAAAATGTTAGAAGAAAAAGGAGCAATGGCCTATACGGTAATTGTTGCTGCTAACGCTTCTGACCCTGCTCCGATGCAGGTATATGCTCCTTTCGCAGGTGCAGCTATCGGAGAATATTTTAGAGATTCAGGGCGTCCCGCTTTGATTGTTTATGATGATTTGTCTAAACAAGCGGTAGCGTATCGTGAGGTTTCTCTTTTATTAAGAAGACCACCGGGCCGTGAGGCTTATCCTGGTGACGTTTTCTACTTACACTCCCGTTTGTTAGAAAGAGCTTGTAAAGTAATCGCGAATGACGAGATTGCTAAAAACATGAACGACTTGCCGGATTCATTGAAATCTATCGTAAAAGGTGGTGGTTCGTTAACCGCTTTACCAATTATCGAAACACAAGCAGGTGATGTATCTGCATATATCCCAACCAACGTAATTTCGATTACAGACGGACAGATTTTCCTAGATGGAGATTTGTTCAACTCTGGAGTTCGTCCAGCGATCAACGTAGGTATTTCAGTATCTCGTGTGGGAGGGAATGCTCAGATTAAATCGATGAAAAAAGTATCTGGAACATTAAAATTAGACCAGGCACAATATCGCGAATTGGAAGCGTTTGCTAAATTCGGTTCTGATTTGGATGCCGTGACGCTAAACGTAATCGAAAAAGGAAAAAGAAACGTTGAGATCTTAAAACAAGATTTGAATGACCCGTATACTGTTGAAAATCAAACAGCGATTATCTACGCAGGTTCTAAAAACTTGTTGAGAAACGTTCCTGTCAATAAAGTAAAAGAATTTGAAAAAGATTTCTTAGACTATATGAACAGCAAGCACAGAGCTACGCTTGACGCTTTGAAAGCAGGTAAATTAGATGACAGCATCACAGATGTTATCGAAGCTGCCGCTAAAGAAATTTCAGCAAAATATAACTAAATAGGTACACGGTACAAGGTATAGGGTTCAGTTTTGAGCCCTATACCCTGAACCTTTTTACCCTGAACCAATAATAAAATGGCAAACTTAAAGGAAATCCGTAATAGAATTACTTCCGTTTCGTCAACGATGCAAATAACATCAGCGATGAAAATGGTTTCTGCGGCAAAGCTAAAAAAAGCACAGGATGCGATTACAGCAATGCGGCCTTATGCCGAAAAATTAACGGAATTATTGCAAAACCTTTCTTCCACACTGGATAGCGATACCGGAGGAGAATTCACAAAGCAACGGGAGATTAAAAAAGTATTGATCGTCGCCATCACTTCTAACAGAGGTTTATCAGGCGCTTTCAACACCAACGTCATCAAAGAAGTGAAAAGCCGTGCTGAGTTTTACGCCGGAAAACAACTGGATATCTTCGCCATTGGAAAAAAAGGAAATGATGGTTTAAAGAAAGTACTCAACGTAACCGATAGCCAAAACGCTATTTTCGACGAATTGTCTTTCGATAACGCAGCCACTATTGCGGATGAAATTACAGCGAAATTCCTTTCCGGAGATTATGACAGAGTAGAGTTGGTTTACAATCAGTTTAAAAATGCAGCAACGCAGATTATTCAAACCGAGCAGTTTTTGCCTTTGGCGCCTCTAGTTTCGAATAAAGCAGCATCAAACGTAGATTATATTTTCGAACCTTCTAAAGAGGAAATCGTGTTGGCATTGATTCCAAAATCATTGAAAACACAATTATACAAAGCCTTGAGAGATTCGTTTGCCTCGGAACATGGCGCGCGTATGACGGCGATGCACAAAGCTACCGACAACGCTACGGAGTTGCGAGATCAATTAAAATTGACGTATAACAAAGCACGTCAGGCAGCCATTACTAACGAAATCTTAGAAATTGTTGGTGGAGCTGAAGCATTAAA
>JBBRXW010000052.1:0-9532 GCA_038238295.1 Flavobacteriales bacterium
GACATCATATTGTTCCGAATAATTTTTGATATAGGTTCTGTCGGCATTCAAATCGATTTTGAAATCCGGAAACAAATCAACACTTGCGGTAAAGTTTAATGTTTTGCTGGTAATTTGCGTGAAGTTCTGGTTGAAATCTGGATAAGAGGTCAGCCAACCATTTCTTGCGGCATCATAACGCACATCTGCCTGTGAACCAAAAACAAATCCTAATGTTGGTTTCGATGATCCGAAAAATCCGACTCCAGGAGTATAACCCGGAAGTACCGTTCCCCTGTTTTCAGTATAATTGATATTGACTGTTTTAACGCTCGTCAGCACTCCAATCAATCCATCAACGAAAAGGTTGCCTCTCGAATTGTTTTGCGCTGCAGCGGTATTGACAATCTTCTCTCCCGGTTTCGGGGCAGCAACAGGTTTAGAAGGCGCTTTTGCAGTCTTCTTACCAAGTCCAATATATTTATAGAAAGAATCCATATTGAAAGCTGTGTTCAATTTATGGGAAGATGCATTTTGGATGGTATTCCCTAAATTATAAGGTTGCCCATCGATGACAATGTTCGACAAAGCAGCAGAAGCCCGTTGCCAGCTATAATCTCCGGTATACGAATACGTCGATTTTATAAAGCTTAAAAACGGTAGTTTATTGATTGGCAAATCATAATTGACGACAAATTGCTGCGTATGGGTATTTGATTGACCGGTATTCCAGTAATCTGTAAAAAGCGTCACGCTGTTGATCGGCTCGTTATTTTCATCGAGATAATTCCGAACAATATTGCTCGAAGCCGCGGTGTAATTTACCTTCAGGGATTTGGTCAGGTTATAATTAAACCCATATTGATAGTTGAATAAGAAATTCCTACGGTATAATGGATCCAGCGGAATACCTTGTACATCGATCTGACGGAACTGCTGCTTGTTGTATTGACGGATAATACTCGTACTGAACGAGATTGTTGACGGCAGGTAATTAAAATTAAAATCACTCAGCAATTTCCAATACGAACTTTTCTTCAAAAATTTATTGCTTTTTAAAGGTTCAATGGCCTTAGGTTGGAAAGCAAAAGTATAATCGGCGGTAGTATTAACTTGCTGATCGGTAAACTTTTCAATTTCAAAATTATGGCGTTGCACTTCATTATATGAATAGGAAAGCGTAAGATTTTCAGGATCATAGATGTGCTGCTTTTGCTGCGGTGCGCGCTCTTTTTTCACTCCAATAAAGTTGATGCTTTGACGCTTGGTATAATCGATGGCTCTGTCTTTAACATTCGCTTTTTCTGCCGCATCAGTAGTCACGTCGAGTACTTGTTGCAACTTGATATCCTGATTGAACGGATCGTATTCCGGAGTAATTGTTTCCTCGCCTATCGCATAGTTGAAAGGCAGGTTGATTCCCCATTTCTTAGGAAGTAATTTCCCTAAGCTCAAATTGGTAACGATATTATACTGCTGTAAGTCTTCGCGACTTCTTTCATTGGAGCCTTGCTCTAATGCTCCAAATCCAATCGTGCTTATTTTTCCGGTCGCCGAAATTGTAGCAAAATCTGCCAAGTTAGCATCGATGTTCAGCAATGCAGCCATACCGCCTTTGTTGTCTACTTCAGCTAAACGAAGTTCATTAAACCAAACTTCTCCTTTAATAGGATGTTCTGTCAAAGGGTTCCCATTACTATCTGTGCCTTCGTTCGTAGTGTTTCTGATTCCGACCATTAAATTTCGGACCAATCCAAAATTAGGGTTTCCACGGACTCCTATTTTTAATTTATGCGGTCTTGAAGTTCCACCTAACAAAGGATCATCTTCATATTTATAATAAATTTCATTGGGTGCCAAAGCGGGTGCTTGGCGGAGCAGGATTTTTAATTTGGTCAATAGCTCCAGCGGCAAGCTGATTTCATTTCCTTCCGGCCATACATCTTCTGCTTTTGTAGCCCCGGCTTGGGTGACTTCTAATGGAATTTGAACTTCATAAAAGTTTTCGGTAAAGTCATTTCCAAAACGGATAAAGGCCGACATTTCATTGTTAGCTAATTCCGGATCGCCAAGTCTTTCCGCATGCAGGAACATCTTTAATTTTTTGTACTGACGCATGTCGATACTGATGTTTTTGAATACTGCTCTGGCATCGCCTACTTCAAGTCCGTTTGTACCCGAAACTTTTAAAACCAAGGACTGTTCATTCTGTCTGATAACGGTATTGTTATTATACAATTGTTCGCGTTGAACACCCGGAGGTGAAATATATTTGATTGGCGATCGGGAACTGTTTTCAAAAATATTAACCGTTTGCACGTCAAAAACGGTCCCCGGGTCATTCGGCGGATTTTCGGTCAATTCTAGTGGATCGAGTGTTTTTTCGTAACGTCTCCATTCGCTTCGCACTAAATCAAGAGCGCCAAAACGAAGGGTGATTTCATCTTCGAAATTCGTCATGAACATTCTGATAAAGCGAATGGAATTATAATCGGTAATTCCACCTATAGTTCTTTCATGTTGTTTAACAGGGATTTTAAACTGAATCCATCGCACCGGAGTCGTTTCTCCTAGGCTAGAACCTGGAGTCGATGCCTGAGTTTCCCTTACGTCCGTTACAAAAGGCGTATTGGTCGCATTCATTTGTGGACGAATATCGACGCTATATTCGTAATAGGCATCCACCCCATCCATGGTGTTGTCGCGATTAATATCTTCAATGTCGGGCACTGTAGAATTTCCTCGATTGGTATCGGAAACACTTATCGGCGAATTCCCTTGTGTTCCGTTATAATTTTTATAGCGCTCTAATACAGATCCTGAAGCTTGTAGATAATACTGGTAATTATCTGCCGCAGGATCGGGTAAGCTAGCAAAATTGGTATATTTTATAGCTTCATCAGCATCGTTGACTCCATCCAAACCTACATCTTGAAGTGCTCTGTTTGCATCGTTGGTATCGAAGGCATAAATCAAAGATTGTTCGGCAGGTACTTTCCCCCAATCGGTGTTGATAACGTGCGGTGTTGGGTCATCTGCCTGAGGCAATCCGTTTTCATATTGCTTTCTGCCGTCTTTCAGAATGTCTTCAGAAATGGAACCAAGGTTAAAATAAAGTTTCCCTACATTGGTGCTCGTATCTGGCAATGCGCCGGCGCCGACATAAGGATCCATCACCCAAAATTGAATAAACTCAACATTAGCCTGTTCAAAATTAGTTGAATTTAAAGAACGCATAATACCTCCATAATTATCTTTCGGTTGGTCTGCATAGTTGGCATTGTTATTATATGGCCCGCGTTCCTTAGGATAATATGACAAATCTAAAGTATTGATGACCTGAATTTGACCCGCTGCAATATCCGTATTAGGATACAATTCTTCGCTAAAAATACGTCGCGTTTTATTTAATGAAATTTCGTCAGTTGTAATTCCATCAGGCTTAGTATAAATTACGGGGTCGATACTGTACCAACTTAATTTAGCTCTTTTATAGCCATAAACCAATCCCGGAGTAACGCCGTCATAAAAATTATAAGGGCTTGGAGTTTCTCCGTCTTCCGGATGAATGTCGGTATCTCTCAAAGGTGTTGATGCCAGTGCCCAAGAAGAAGGCGAACGCAAATCGATATTCGTTTGAGTACCTTCAAAATCATCAACATAAATGGTTGCTTCTCCGGCAAATTTATCAGCCTTTGGTGTATCCGGTTTTAGGAAAGCGACTTCTCCTCTAATCGAAATATTAGAGGGCACATCGGTATCCATAAATGGTAATTTGTTGACCATTCTAGTGAAGAAAGGCACTTCGGTCGAAAAGGTACCGTTCAACCCAAAGATGGTATTGTTAACGGATTCCTGACCATAGCTTGATTTTTGGGTCAATGGCTTTTCGGTCATTTTTAAATACGTACCACCGATAATAAATTTGTCATTGAATTTATGCTCAATATTGAATCCCATAAATCTTCTGGTCTGCTGCCCAAACGTAGAGTTGTTTTCGACAGAAACCTGAATCGGCGTATTGGAAGCTTGGAGCGACGGGTCTAAAATCTGTACCCGCCCTGCCTGATAATTGACGCTATAATCGACTCCTTCGAGCAAAACTCTTCCGCCAGCTGTTACGACCACTGACCCTTTAGGCACATTGAAAGCACCAATCGGAATACCATCGCCACCGGTAGATTTGAATTTCCCACGCAATTGGAATTTATTTTTATCACTATCCAAAGCAGAGGATTGGGTGCCGCGGTACATTGCAGGGAAAACATATTTTGTCTGGTTGGCATTATAGGTAGTTGGATCGCTATATAGCTGCGAAGGTGAATCTTTCAATTTGTCGAAAATCAATTTTCCGAAAGGCTCCACTGTGGTGAAAATCAATCGCCCGTTTTGAGGATCGACTGTCATTCCCGGAATAAAATCGAAGAAACCATC
Source organism: Flavobacteriales bacterium (assembly GCA_038238295.1). GTDB lineage: Bacteria > Bacteroidota > Bacteroidia > Flavobacteriales > Flavobacteriaceae > Flavobacterium. The sequence continues at coordinate 4,414 of JBBRXW010000052.1, forward strand.
GCCTCCAACCTGCGGGTCATTGTTGTAATTCAATTTATCGACATTGAAAACTTTTAATAAAGGTGTCTCTGCCACTCTATTTTCTGGGGTTGGAATCGCTGGAAAAGTCGTTCCGGCAACCGGAGTGATATAGTTCAGTGGTGACGGATCGGTATACAAAATGTTGAATCGGAAGTCCTGCTGTTCTAACTGAAATGCCCCTGGAATCTGATAGATGTTTTTCATCATTAAATTCCATACCGGTTTCGAAACATTGGTCAAACTACTTTTCAACATTTTTAGTACCAACGCCTGAGTTGTAATCGTTTCAGGTTCTCCTGTGATCGGATCTACAGAACCGGCTTGTGTAGCATCTACACCGTCATTCCCGAATTCCCCTACTTGGTATACCTGATCGCCAATAGTATACTGATACGCTACGGCTAAAACCTCATCGTTCGCCAAACGCTGCTGCAGCGAAACATACCCCAATTGTGTATTGAAAGTATATTCGTTGGCATTTAATTTTCTAGCATTTTCTAATTTAGAATAATCGAGTCCTTCTACAACATTCGCATTATTAAACCCTGCATTTGCCGTAGCGATTTCTCGAATCTGTGGATTTAGATATCCGGCACCATTCGAGGCATCGTCGATTAATCCCGGATCGTATTGGTTGTTTTTATTGTCTACTGGTTGGTTATTTTCATTGTCTACTGGAGCACCAACAGGGTGGATAAAAAATCCTGGCGGTGCGACCGGATTCGCAATCGATACAATTTCGTTATCTGTATGACCTGCAAGCTGCGCTTCCCCTAAATCCTGTAAGGCTATTATGTTTCGCAAGTTGTTATTGGTCGTATTGACACGATTTTGTCGGTTGGTAATCCACAATTCCAATCGGGTAATTTGCACCCGACTATCCACAAAAGGGTAATTTTGAAGGGCGCTATCGTATTTATTCCTGAAATATTGCGAGAGGAAAAAGTGCCTGTCATTATCGTAATCCAATCCGTAAAGCTCAAAATCCTGAATAGTTCCACCACCTTGAGCAGTAACGGTTTTAGTCTGTGATTTTTGTTCCGAGAAAATTCCTGTTACGGTCGTCTTTCCGAATTGCAATTGTGCCTTGACACCAAACAAACTTTGGGCACCACGGATGAGGGAGCTGCTCAGCGGCAGGCTGACATTTCCGACTTCAATTTTCTGGATGATATCGTCTTCTGTGGGAGTGTACTCGAGTTTAATTAAATTTTGGAAAGCAAAGGTCGATTGTGTATCGTAGTTTGCTGTGACCTGCAATCTGGTTCCGACTTTCCCCATCAAACTCATCGTAATCCGCTGATTGAAATCGAAGTTCGTGGATGATTTATTTTTAGGAGAAAAAGCGGGATTGTCTTGTTTGGTATGCCGCACGCCCAAATCGATTTCAACGGAACCTGTGGGTTTTACATCGATGGTATTGCTTCCGAAAATAGACTCGAAAAAGCCGGAATTGACATAATAGCGAGGCAATAAATCTTTTTTAGCATCTGCAGTACCTTCCTTCTTTCCATCGATCGCATCGGATTTCTTCTTGAAATATTTCCGCATCGATTCGCGGAGCGACAACTCTTCGTATTCTTTTGGCGTCAGGATTAAGGGGTAATTGATATTGAATCCTTCAACAGAATTCGTGTAGATATAGCGGTCGGTAACTGGGTCATACGTATAGGCTTCTAGAATACTTGGAGGATTATTCAGTTGCAATGTTCCGCTTGAATAACCTGGTTTGATACTGTCCTGTACTTCCTCGACTACCTGTGCTTGAAGGCTGTAATTGAAAAGGAAAACCAATGTGAAAACACTAATTTTAACTCCCAAATTAATTTTTTTTATATAGAATGTTCTCAAGTATTATAAATTTTTTAAAGCCTGTTTAATAATTGATTCTACTGTCGCATTCGAATCCTGATGAACAATTTTATCGACTACTTTTTCTGCCAATTTTTTGTTAAAACCTAAAACCTCCAATGCGGATAACGCTTCATCTTTGTTTGTATTGTTGGCCATTATTGAAACTTCGTCCAAATCGTACAGTTTTAACACTTTTTCTTTCAAATCTAAGATGGCGCGTTGGGCTGTTTTGCTGCCTATCCCTTTGATAGATTGTATTGTAGCGAGATCGCCCACAGCCAATGCTTGAATGATTTGTTTCGGTTCGAGCGAAGACAACATCGTCCGTGCTATGCTGGCGCCAATTCCGGACACTGATAGCAGCATCTTAAAAATTTCTCTTTCTGATTTTTCTACAAAACCAAACAGTGTGTGCGAATCTTCCTTTACCTGTAGGTAGGTAAATAATTTTATTTGTTCCGACTGGGGCAGCAAAGAATAGGTGTGCAAGGAAATGTTGATATGGTACCCAACGCCACCGCAGTCGATAATCACTTCCGTCGGTGTTTTTTCAACTAATTTTCCCTGAATATGTGCTATCATTGCTTGTAAAGTAGTCCCAAATATAACAAAAAACTTTAATTGGAATTCATAATGGATGGATGTGTTAGAATTTTATATCAAAATTCTTCAACCTTTTCATTTTTTCTTGAGCATCAACAACGGCAACTGCCGCCATGTTGACCATTTCTTCGACGCTGGCTCCCAACTGAAAAATATGCACCGGTTTTCCCATTCCCATCATAATGGGCCCAATTGAGTCTACTTTATACAATTCTTTCAATAATTTATAGGTAATATTCGCCGACTCTAAATTCGGGAAAATCAATGTGTTGACTTTCTTTCCGGCCAATTTCGAAAACGGAAACTTTTCTTTCAACATTTCTGGATTTAGTGCAAAGTCCGCTTGAATTTCTCCATCAACAATTAAATCCGGATAATAGTTATGGAGATACGCCACTGCTTCCCGGACTTTAGTTGCGCTTTGGTCAGAAGACGATCCAAAATTTGAAAACGATACCATTCCAATCACTGGTTCCATTCCGAATAGTTTGACTGTTTTCGCCGTCATCAAAGCTATCTTCGCCAAATCATCCACTGTCGGATTAGGATTAATAGCCGTGTCGGATAAAAACATCGGACCACGGTTGGTCATCATCATATTGGTTGTAGCAATCAAAGAGATGCCGGGTGCTTTTCCAATCAATTGCATAATAGGTTTAATGACCGACGGATAACTTCTAGAAAAACCGGTAACCAAAGCATCTGCTTCCCCTTCATTGACCATCATTGCCGCAAAATAATTACGTTCGCGCATCCATTTTTGGGCATCGAGTAATGAAATTCCTCTTCGTTGCCTTGCTTTCCAAAACATTTCGGCATAATGCAATCTTCGTTTGTCTTCTTCAGGAGTTTTAGGGTCATAAATCGGCACTTCCGCATCGAAACCCAATTCTTCCATCAATTCTAAAATGACTTCTTTATTCCCCAATAAAATCGGAAGACCAATTCCTTCCTCTAATACAATTTGTGCCGCTTTCAAGACATCGAGGTGATCGGCTTCCGCGAAAACAATACGTTTCGGATCTGTTTTTGCTCGATTCGTTAAGAGACGGACCATTTTATTATCAGAGCCCAATCGCTCTAAAAGTTCCTCTTCGTATTTTTCCCAATCGATTATAGGCTGTAATGCCACACCTGACTCAATTGCTGCTTTGGCAACCGCTGGGGCCACCATGGTAATCAATCGTGGGTCGAATGGTTTTGGGATAATATATTCGCGTCCAAAAACCAATTTGGTTTCGCCATAGGCAATATTTACTTGTTCCGGAACATTTTCTTTGGCCAAAGCTGCCAAAGCCCGAACTGCAGCCATTTTCATTTCCTCATTTATTTTAGTCGCGCGAACATCTAATGCACCACGGAAAATGTAAGGAAATCCGAGTACATTATTGACTTGGTTCGGATGGTCCGAACGCCCGGTTGCCATAATGATATCTTTTCGCGTAGCAATCGCTACATCATAATCGATTTCCGGAATTGGGTTTGCCATTGCAAAAACAATCGGATTGTCCGCCATGCCTAAAAGCATATCGGCGGTCATAATGTTTCCTGCCGAAAGTCCAAGGAAAAGATCGGCGCCTTTTAATGCTTCTCCTAAAGTAATTCCCTTTTTTCCTTGAGAATATTTTTGTTGTAAAGCAGACAGATCATCACGGTCGGCAGATAAAACTCCGGTCCGGTCGAACATGATTATATTCTCGGGTTTAATACCGAGCAAAACATATAAATTCGCGCAAGCCAAAGCAGCAGAACCCGCTCCAGAAACGACCACTTTCACGTCTTGTATTTTTTTATCGGCTAATTCTAATGCATTCAATAGTGCCGCGGACGAAATAATAGCCGTTCCGTGCTGGTCGTCATGCATAACCGGAATATTGAGTTCTTCGACGAGGCGTCTTTCAATTTCAAAAGATTCAGGAGCCTTAATGTCTTCGAGGTTGATGCCTCCAAAAGTAGGCGCGATATTCTTTACAGTTTCGATAAACGCATCGATATCTTTGGTTCCGATTTCAATATCAAAAACATCGATATCGGCGAAGATTTTAAAGAGTAAAGCCTTGCCTTCCATCACTGGTTTCGACGCTTCGGGACCAATATCGCCCAAGCCCAAAACAGCCGTTCCGTTTGTAATAACCGCCACCAAATTCCCTTTGGCAGTATATTTATAGACATTATTGACATCTTTGGCGATTTCTAGGCAGGGTTCTGCAACGCCTGGAGAATACGCCAATGACAAGTCTCGCTGGGTAGCATATTTCTTGGTTGGTACCACCTGAATTTTTCCGGGTGTTGGTTTGGCGTGATATAATAAGGCTTCTCTTCGTTTGCTGTTTCTGTTCATGGCAATGGGATTAATTTCCGACTTACAAAGGTAGAAGTCTGGATGTAAAAAGGAAATTTTTAGCCATTAATCTTTAGAAAAGATATCGAAAGCATTTTGTAGGAAAAGCGTAAAAAAATTACAGTTTCACGAGCCGGGGGATAATTTTCTTGTGTTTAAAACCAACAAATAATACATCAAAAAAAAGCCTTTCCAAAAGGAAAGGCTTAGTTCAAATAAAATCGAACCTTAATTCAAATTTTTATTGCTTAATCAATCGTGTCGTTTTAAGTCTGTTGCTTTCATCGAGGATTTTCACCA
>JBBRXW010000053.1:0-9515 GCA_038238295.1 Flavobacteriales bacterium
AAGCGCGATGTCGAATGGCTAGGCTATCAATGGTCGGAAGAGCGGTATGCATCCGATTATTTTCAGCAGCTCTACGACTGGACAATTGAATTTATTAAAAAAGGGAAAGCCTATGTCGATAGCCAATCTTCAGAAGAAATGGCGATTCAAAAAGGAACGCCTTCTACCGAAGGAACTGATAGTCCATATAGAAAGAGATCTATTGCAGAAAATCTCGATCTTTTTCAACGAATGAAAGCCGGTGAATTTCCGGAAGGAACCCATATATTGCGTGCCAAAATCGATATGAAATCGACCAATATGCTAATGCGCGATCCGATTATGTACCGCATTTTGCATAAACATCATCATAGAACTGGTGACGATTGGTGTATTTACCCGATGTACGATTGGGCGCACGGGGAAAGCGATTATATCGAACAGATTTCACACTCTTTTTGCACATTAGAATTTTTACCGCACCGCGAATTATACGATTGGTTTTTAGACCAGATTTATGACACTAACTTAGTCCGTCCGAAGCAACGGGAATTCGCCCGCAGGAACTTAAGCCACACCGTTGTCAGTAAAAGAAAACTAATGCAACTGGTCAAAGAAAACCATGTAAACGGTTGGGATGATCCTCGAATGTCTACGATTTCGGGATTGCGAAGAAGAGGTTTTACTCCGGCATCGCTTCGGAATTTCGCGAATACGATTGGAATTGCCAAGCGCGACAACCTGATTGATGTATCGGTATTGGAATTCTGTATCCGTGAAGACCTCAATAAAACCGCACCGAGAGTGATGGCCGTTTTAGATCCTGTAAAACTGATCTTGACCAATTACCCTGATGGGAAAACTGAATGGTTCGAAGCGGAGAATAATCCTGAAGATGAGAATGCCGGTTTTCGTAAAATTCCATTTTCGAAAGAATTGTATATCGAAAGGGAAGATTTCATGGAAAATGCACCCGCAAAATTTTTCCGTCTGAGCATCGATAAAGAAGTACGTTTGAAAAACGGCTACATTATTAAAGGTGAAAAAGTGGTGAAAGATACTGCTGGGAATATTACAGAAATTCATGCGACGTATGATACCGAAAGTTTGAGTGGAAGCGGCTCTGAAGCAAGTCAAAGAAAGGTTTCTGGAACATTGCATTGGGTAACCGTCGACCATGCTATCGAAGCAGAAGTACGTTTATATGATCGGTTGTTTACTGATGAAGCGCCAGATTCGCATAAGGAAAAAGATTTCTTGGAGTTTGTCAATCCAGATTCGTTGAAAATCGTAACCGGTTTTGTAGAACCAAGTTTGGCAACCGCTCAGAATGAAGATAAATTTCAGTTTCAACGTTTGGGTTATTTCACTATTGATAAAGACAGTACAGTAGGGAAATTGGTTTTTAATAAGACTGTCGGTCTGAAAGATGCTTGGGAAGAGAAAGGGAAAAAGGATGAAAACAGCATTAATAATTCTTTGAAGGATATCAATAAATATTTCAAAGTAGATACCGAAGCAGAACGGATAGCCATCCAAAATGCGATAGGCGAAAGCATCAAAGCGATTACAAATTTTAGCTTGCTTCAAAATGCATTGAAGAAAAACACCAACAATACCAAAAGTTCTTTACTGTTTGCCAATTTCCTTTTGAAATTTTCGAAGGCAATCAAATCTTCTGATTTCGAAACGGAAACCATTCAAAAATTATACTTGATGTCATTGAAAAGCGAATCTGCCTTTGTTCGTTATGAAGGAATAAAAAACCTTATCGACGATTCGGAAAATTTGAATACTTTAAAAAATCATTTGGAAGAATTGCAAAAAGTCGAAAAAAGCGAATTGGTTTTAGAAGTATTAAAATCTATTTAGATTGCAATCCCAATATTCATTAAAACTATTGAACAGCTTTTTATAGCCAACTTTCTTTATTATTGAAAAATACTATCGTTTTTTAAATTACTATTTGTATGTACTATTAAAAACGACTCTTTTCTGTTGATTTTAAAGCCCTTTTTTCATAAAGTTGACACCAAGTTCGATTGGGTTGTAAACAACCTATTAACAGTGCTTATTTTTGATTTTAGCTTTATGCTTGGCATTTTTCGAGTTGTTAACCAAACGATGTTAATAATAATAGCGGATTTATTTTTGAAATAATGCATACATCAAAAATGAAAGATTTAAAATAATTTGCGTCGATGGTCCGTTAAAAATAAAAACAAAGTATTTTAGCCGTATAAATTTAAGAGATGAAAAAACTATTTGTAGCAGTTGCTTTATTTTTAGCAATCACCGCCAGTGCACAATATGGCTACCGCGATGGAAACCGAATCGGATTAACGCTTGGAATCACTCAAATGTCATTATCGACTAGTAATTTCAACACAAAACCAGGAACGGGATGGATAGGCGGCTTGGCCGTTCGTGGAAATTATTATGATAACTTCAGCATGATTTTCGGAATGCAATTTACCGAAAGCAACTTTTCGGTGGAAACTAAAAAGCCAATCACACTTCAGACAAAAGATGTAAAATATACTTTATCCGGCGCTCAAGTGCGATTGATATTGAGTTACAATGTGATCAAAGATGTTATGTCGATAGATGCAGGCCCGGTTTTGCAAGTCAATGGCAAACTTAGAATTAAGAATGATGATGAAAATAATATTATTTCAGGAACCGCTTTAGTAGCTAAGGATATTACAGGTATTGCTCCCATTCATGGCAATTTCTACTTTGGAGTTTCCGGCGGAAACAGAAGAGTTCGTGCCATTGTTTGTTATCAATATGGAATGAATAACTTTTTGAACAAACTCAATAAAGACGACGATTTAGTAGCTAAGAACAACGGCGATACTTTCAAAGGCCACATGGGATTACTAAGCGGCCAGATCTTATTCAACTTATAAAAAAAGCTCCTGTATTGGGAGCTTTTTTGTTTTTATAAGGTAGTAATTGCTTTTTCCAAACGCTGGATGGTTTCTGCTTTTCCAATCCATTCGACAATATCAAAAAGATGTGGGCCTTTCAACGCTCCTACTAAACTCAAGCGAAAGGGTTGCATTACTTTTCCCATTCCGATTTCATTTTTTGTCATCCAGTCTTTGACCATCGTTTCGATGTTCAATGATGTAAAATCGGTAATGCTTTCCAAAACAACCATCAATTCTTTCACTAAAGATGGCGTATCTTCTTTCCAATTTTTTGCTGCTTTTTCATCATAGGAAGTCGGCGCTTCAAAAAAGAAATCGCTCATTTCCCAAAAATCTGAAACAAAATGCGCGCGTTCTTTTATTAAGGAAACCAGCGTTTCTAATTGATCTTCAGCGACGTTAATTCCTTTTTTATTTAAAATTACAGCATAAGATTTCGCCAGACTGGCATTGGTTTGTTGCATCAGATATTGATGATTGAACCATTTGTTTTTCTCCGGATCGAACTTGGCACCGGATTTATGCACCCGATTTAAATCGAAAGCATCAACCAATTCATTCAATGAAAATAACTCTTTATCGGTGCCGTCATTCCAGCCTAACAATGCTAAAAAGTTGATTACCGCTTCTGGGAAAAACCCATTTTCTCTGTAACCCGAAGAAATGCCTTCATTTGACTTCCATTCTAAGGGAAACACTGGGAAACCTAATTTATCACCATCACGTTTGGATAATTTCCCGTTGCCAACAGGTTTTAGAATCAAGGGCAAATGGGCGAACTCAGGGGCATCCCAACCTAAAGCACGATATAATAAAACATGCAGCGGCATCGAAGGCAACCATTCTTCCCCACGAATAACATGGGAAGTTTCCATCAAGTGATCATCAACAATATTCGCCAAATGATAGGTTGGCATGCCATCGCTTTTGAACAATACTTTATCATCCAGAAGATTCGTTTCAAACTGAATGTCACCACGAATAAGGTCTTGCAAATGCAATGTTTCGTTCACCGGAGTTTTAAAACGGATGACATACTCTTCGCCATCGGCAATTCGCTTTTCGGTTTCTTCGTTAGAAATCACTAACGAGGTGTCTAATTTCTCGCGGTTGTGCCAATTGTAAATAAATGTTTTGCCTTGTTCTTCATGTTGTTTTCTGTGGAAATCTAATGCTTCAGCGGTATCGAAAGCGTAATACGCATGTCCCGATGCGATCAAACGGTCGGCATATTGCTTGTATACTTCTTTTCTTTCACTTTGACGGTACGGTCCGAACTTTTCGTTTTTGCCAACGGTTTCACTAGGAGGGATTCCGAGCCAGTCTAAAGCTTCGAAGATGTATTTTTCGGCACCAGGAACAAAACGGTTCTGGTCGGTGTCTTCGATACGCAGGAAGAAAACGCCGTCATTTTTTTTGGCGAATAAATAATTGAAAAGGGCGGTGCGGACGCCTCCAATATGTAAAGGTCCGGTTGGACTAGGTGCAAAACGCACGCGAACTGGTTTCGACATTTGAGAAAATTTGGTGCAAAGATACAACTATGGCTTCATTTCCAAAGGAATTCTTTTATTCATCACCTTAAACCAAAGTGGTGGAAAAAAAGATAAAACCATAGAGGTTGGATATCCATAAGGCATTTGAGGGCTTTTATCATGACAAGCCAAAACTTGATATTTCTTTTGAGATTTGTAATGATGATCGCTATGACGCGTGAGTTCATAAAGTATGACTCTGCCCAAAAGGTGATTGGAATTCCACGAATGTTTTTCGGAAACTCGTTCGTAACGACCCGACGAAGTAGGCAATCGTCTCAGACCATAATGCTCGATATAATTGATAGTTTCTAGTAGAAGGAAACCGACAATTCCGGAGAAAAACGCTATAACAAAACCATTGCTATTAAAGTAAAAATAAATACCAATTAAATACATACATTGAATAATGGTAAACCAAAACATATCGTTTTTTAACGAGAAAAAATTACGGCCTTCAATGGTATTTAATTGCCGTTGAATTTTCCATGCTTTGGTATAGGTTCCAAAAACCGTTTGCATCCAAAAGGCATATACGGTTTGATTGTATTGTGCCGTTGATGGATCTTCCGGAGTGGATACATGCAAATGATGCCCGTGGTTATGCTCGATATAAAAGTGCGTATAATGACTTGGAATTAGCAGTAATTTAGCGAGTATTTTTTCGAAGAAAGTGGCACGATGACCTAATTCATGGGCAACGTTTATACCATTTGCACCTAAAATAATACCTAAACTTAGAATCATTCCAATGCGTTCAAAAACAGAAAGCGTATCATAAGAGAAACGATATAAGGTGAATACTAAAATTCCAAAAACGATGGGAATATTTATATATAGTATCAAGTCGTAGAAAACATTGTTGGCACGATGAAGTATTGTTACATCATTATAATTTCGATTATCTACAGGTAAAACAAGTTCCAGAATTGGAATTAAAATGAAAGCATATAACAAAGCAGCGTAGCTAAAAATACCACCGAAATAGATCCCTACGATGCCGATTAAAGGAATACTATACGACCATAAATATTTCATGAAATAGGAATTTTTGATTAAAATACTACTTTTATTTTTAACTATAAAGTTTGTCAATTTTTTAACGTTTCCTCATTCATATAAAATCGTACTTTTAGCGGTTAGAATCAACAAAATGAAATCATTGGAATCATCAACTGCCATTTATCAAAAGTTAGAGGCTTTTATCAGGAAATACTACACGAATGAACTGATCCGTGGGGTCATTTTCTTTGTTGGTATAGGGCTCTTGTATTTCTTATTCATCCTCTTTGTAGAGTATTTTCTCTGGCTGAAACCAGTGGGAAGAACCATATTGTTTTGGGCTTTTGTTGGTGTTGAAGTGTTTTTGGTCGTCCGGTTTATTGTGTTTCCGATTTTCAAATTATTTAAGATTCAAAAGGGAATCGATTATAAAGAAGCTTCGACGATCATCGGGAATCACTTTTCAGAAGTGAGTGATAAATTGACCAACTTTCTTCAACTTTCCAATGATTCGAATGCATCGGAACTATTGCTGGCTTCGATTGACCAGAAGGCGAATTCGTTACAGCCGATTCCGTTTGGGAACGCTATTAATTTCAATAAAAATAAAAAATACCTGCCATTGGCGATTTTGCCGATTTTGTTTTTTACCTTTTTTTATATCTCCGGGAACAGCAATATGATTTCGCAGAGTTTGCATCGTGTCGTACATTTTCAAGAGCAATTTACCCCGCCGGCGCCGTTTCAGTTTGTGGTTTTGAACAAGCAAATGCAGACGGAACAAAACCAAGATTTTATTCTTCGTATGAAAACGGAAGGGAATGTGGTTCCGGAGAATGCGATGATTTATATTGATAATGAAAGGTATTTGATGGAAACGGTCAATCCGGGAGAATTTCAATTTAAATTTACTAAACCGATAGCTAGTATTGATTTCCACGTGGAAGCGAATACAGTGATTTCGAATGAATATGAATTAAAAGTAATCACGGTACCAGCAATTGCTAATTTTGAGATGCAATTGAATTTCCCTTCGTATCTAAATAAAAAAACGGAAACGATTAAAGGTTCCGGAAACGCTATCATTCCTGAAGGCACAAGAGTTTCGTGGAAGATTAGCACACAAGCTACCCAAAATGTGGAATGGTCCGATTTGAAAACGGAAACGCCATTTATGAAAGCGGAGAATTCTTTTTCATTATCGAAAACCATATTTCAAAACACGTCCTATCAGATTTTGACATCGAATGAGAAAGTCAAAAACTATGAGAAATTGAATTACCAAATTTCGGTAATTAAAGATCAGTTTCCAACGATCAATGTCAACAATGCTCCAGATAGTTTGAAAACTGAAAAAAAGTATGTCATTGGTCAAGTTTCGGACGATTACGGTTTGACGAAGTTGTCCGTTGTTTATTATGAAAAGGACAAGCCACAAACCGCGAAAAGAGGCGTCATTGCTGTGAAGAAAGACATTTATGACCAGTTTGTATTTTCATTTCCGAGTGCGCTTCCTGTAGAGCAAGGAGTTACGTATGAATACTATTTTGAAGTTTTTGACAATGATGCCATCCACAATTTTAAAAGCACCAAATCGTCGGTTTTCTCGAATCGGATTGTTACCGATGTGGAAAAAGAAGATCAGGTTTTACAACAACAAAATAGTACGATTAGCGGATTAGAAAAATCATTAAAGAATCAGGACAAGCAGATTTCAGAAATGGAAAAATTACAGAAATCCGGAAAAGAAAAAGACAATTTAGAGTTTAAAGACCAGCAAAAAGTCAATGATTTTATTAAGCGTCAGAAGCAGCAGGATCAAATGATGAAGGAATTTTCGGAAAAGATGAAGGAAAATCTGGATAAATTCAAGACCGATAAGAAAGATGAATTTAAAGAAGAGTTGCAAAAACGTTTGGAGAAATCAAAGGAAGATTTAGAGAAAAATCAGAAGTTACTGGATGAGCTTAAAGAACTGAATGATAAAATTAAGAATGAAGAATTGATGGAGAAGCTCGATCAATTCAAGCAGAATAGTAAAAATCAAACGAAAAACTTGGAGCAATTAGTAGAGTTAACCAAAAAATACTATGTCGAAAAGAAGGCAGAACAGTTGGCGGATAAACTGGACAAACTTTCTGAGAAAGAAGACAAATTAGCGGAAAATGAAAAAGAAAATTCTTCAGAAAAACAGGAGGAGATCAATAAGGAATTTGATAAAATACAGGAGGATTTAAAGGATTTACAGAAAGAAAATAAAGAGTTGAAAGCGCCAATCGATATCCCGAATGATGCTGAAAAGGAAAAAAGTATCGACGAGGACTTAAAGAAAGCTTCAGAGGAATTACAAAAAGAAAAAAAAGACAAAGCAAAACCAAAGCAGAAAAGCGCCTCGAAAAAGATGAAGGAAATGTCGATGAAGATGGAGTCGAGTATGGAAAGCGGTGAAACCGAGCAAATGGAAGAAGATGTAAAGATGCTTCGTCAAATCTTAGATAATCTTTTGGCATTTTCATTTTCGCAAGAAGAAGTCATGGGACAGTTTAAAGGATTAAAGAGGGGTTCGCCTTCATTCAATAAAAACCTTAAAATCCAACAAGATTTAAAGCAGCAATTCAAGCATGTAGATGATAGTTTGTTCGCGATGTCGTTACGGAATCCTAAAATTGCCGAAGACATTACTAAAGAAATAGGAAACGTACATTACAACATTGATAAGGCTTTAGAGAGCTTGGTAGAATCGCAGATGCCTAAAGGTTTATCGCACCAGCAGTATACTATTTCTTCAGCCAATAAATTAGCAGATTTTTTAAGCGACATTTTGAATTCTATGCAAATGTCTTTATCGGGTATGGGCCAGGGCAAACCAAAACCCGGTCAGGGAGAAGGAATGCAATTGCCAGATATTATTAAAAAGCAAGACGGCATTGGTGACAAGATGAAGGATGGAATGAAGAAAGGAGAAAAGCCGGGTGATGGAAAGAAGCCAGGTGGAGAAGCAAAGAAACCAGGCGATGGAAAGAAATCTGGGGAAGGGAAGAAACCTGGAGAGGGTAAAAAGCCTGGTGAAGGCGATAAAGGCAAATCTGGCAAAGACGGAAAAAGCGGAGATGGTCAAGGTGGGGATAGCGAAAATGGAGAAGATGGAGAGGGAGATGCAAAAGCAATAATGGAAATTTATAAAGAGCAAAAGCAATTGCGCGAGGCATTACAGAACGAATTAGACAAACAAGGCATTGGTGGTAATGGACAAAATGCTATTGATCAGATGAAGCAAATAGAAAAGCAATTATTAAACAAAGGATTCAATAATGAGACACTCCAAAAGACTTTGAATCTTAAATATGAACTCTTAAAACTTCAAAAAGCTATTCAGCAGCAAGGCGAGGATAAAAAGCGACAATCAGAAACTAATACAAAAGCCTATAACAATCAAAGCAACGCCCTGCCACTCAACCTGCAACAATATATGAATAGTGTAGAGATTTTAAACAGACAAACCTTACCTTTGCGCTCCAATTTTAACCAAAAGGTTCAAGAATATTTCAAAAGCAATGATTAGTTATAATTATGAAACCGATTTTAAATTATCAGGTGTAAAGCAAATTTCAAAATGGTTGTCGAATGTTATTCTTTCTGAAAACAAAACTGAAGGTGACATTAATTATGTTTTCTGTGACGATGCTTATATGTTAGAAATTAATCAACAATATTTAAATCACGACACATTTACTGACATCATCAGTTTTGACTATTCTGTAGGAAATGAATTACACGGAGATATTTTCATCTCGATTGAACGAGTAACAGAAAACGCGATAAATTTCAACACTGTATTTCAGGAGGAATTAAAAAGAGTTATGGTTCATGGCGTTCTTCATTACTGTGGATATAAAGATAAAACCCAAGAGCAAGAAATTCAAATGCGTCAAAGGGAGGATGAGAAGATAAAAATGTTTCACGTGGAACAACAATAATTAGGAAAAAGCAATATGTTTCAAGATAAATATGATGTGATAGTAGTAGGTGCTGGCCATGCAGGTTCTGAGGCGGCTGCAGCTGC
>JBBRXW010000054.1:0-9406 GCA_038238295.1 Flavobacteriales bacterium
CCTGAAGCTAAGGTACTTCCGGTTTCCAAAGGATTATCCGACGCATAGTAGGCATAACGCACTTTGACATCCGGGTTGATGCTTTTTCTGATTTTGGAAGCCGACTGAATCGCTTTTTGATAATAAGCACCTTCCATTTCCAAACCAATAACGCCCCAAGTAGAGTCGTGGAAAAATTTTAATAAGTCTTTATTTTGTAGTGAGGTTCCTAAAACCGTTACCATTGGACCCGCAAATACCGGAATCCCGTTGCCGTCGAGCATCGCTGCTGTCAATTCGTTTTCGAATGGATAATTATCTCCCGTTCCTTCATTGATGTGTGCCGACGGAATCATAATATCGCCTTTTCCACCTTGAAGGATTCCGGCTTTACCCATAATCGAAACCGATTCGACGTTGAGGAATACTTTCTTGAATTTTGTTTCTTGGAACGGTTTCAATAACTCATCAATGGTTTCATACGCTTGCTCTCCGAAGGCATAATCCATGACAATGATAACCGGTTCTACGCCTGATATTTTCGCAGAAGGGAACGCTGATTTTTTCCAATCGATTTTAGTGGTATCAAAAATCTGAACATCGATGTTGGTTCCCGAAGTATCAGGAAGTGAAATCATCCCGTGCTGTTCCGCAAATGCCGTAACTTTATCTCTGACATCGTGCGCTCCGGATCGGCTCAGTTCTTCATAAATAAAGAAATCCGTCTGGTCTTTAAATTTGGTTTTCAATACATGCGTGGCAAAAATCGAATTCATCACACTGTGCATGTTCGCACTAATAATGTGAATCGGACGGTCTAAAAGGTTGTTTTGCTGCAAGACTTCCTTGATGTTCGTGGCCCATATCTCACCGTGAATGTGGTGTCCCAAACGCTCTCTCAATATCGGACTAAATGTAATAGTCCTTTTCGTATTGCTCTCTAAAACTTCTTCTAAAGCCAATTTTCCGAGCCAGAAAATGATATGTAAAAATCGATCCGGTCTCTCTGAAGTTCCGAAAGAATCGTACACGTCCAATACTTCCGAGAACGTACGTCCCAAAATATTGGCAGTATGCGAAATGGTTTTTTCCTTTTCAATCAATGACAACTTCTTGTTCTGCAAAACGGCTTGCGCCAATTTCTGCCAGTCGCGGGTAACTTCGCCGCTTTCGTCAATCAGGATGCGGTCTTTAATTTTATGCGATTCGATGAATATAAACGTAAGGTGCGTCAGAATATCATAAATATCCGAACGGCCACGTGTAATTTCCACATTCATTTGCTCGTCATCGATGCGGTAACAATTTCTTTTTCTTTTTGGAGGAACAATCGCTTTAAAGTGAGATTTCGAATAGCCTTCATCCGATGTTAAATTGATGAATCGGCATTCTTCTATTCCGACAGGAAGGCGTTCAATAACATATAACAGTCCGTCTAATTCTACTTTTTCTTCGGCAATAGTTCCATAGATTTCAGGACGTAGTGACAATAATGCTTCTCGCAGGGTTTCGCCCGAAACTCCCATTGGTTTATAGAATCCCCTGTTGAACAGATGGCGCATAGTGATGTACAATTTTTCAACAGCGCTTGAAGATTCCTGCGCTCTTGATCGTACAATATTTTTAATTTCTTTCATTCCAATTTATTTATTAACCCGCAAATGTAGGGTTTTTATCTTTTAGTTGGTAAGAATCAGATTTATTGCCGGTTCATACATCATTATTTTAGCCTGCGAATGGGCGTCATCAGATTGGGTTTTTTTACTCCATTTGCCTTTTGAAAACGTAACAGAAAAATCTCTTTCCACCCAATTATACAATACAAATGGGGCGTAGGATTTATGCATGGTCCGTTCATCATCGATCCGATTATTTTCGATTAATAGTTTTTCAAAGCCGACGAAAATTCCATTTTGTGGCATTTTCAAATTAAACTTCATAACATCAAAATAGGTTTTCTTGACACCTTTGCTCACGCTGACAACTAAATCCCGTTTCAATAATTCCTCGCCAGGCAGTCCATCATTATCTACACTATAGAGGTGAATTTTAATGGTTGCGCCCGAAATGCGGCCATCAGTAGTAATGGCCACTTGTTTTATGAATTTAGTTTTTCTGTATTCCTTCCGATAGGGGAAGAATTTAGCGTCTACCCTCGAACCGTTATCAAAGGCTTCAGACGTTTCATAGTCGGTTTTGCCAATTTCTTCGGTTCGGGTCAGTTTTCTTTTAATGATGACAACTTCATTTAATTCATACATCTTTGGATTTAAGTAAACGGTGCCTACTTTTGAAATTACCATTTTTTTTGTTTCATATCCCAAAGCGGAAAAAATCAGTCTTTTGCTTTTTTCATCGGTATGAATTTCAAAGCTTCCGTCTTCATTGGTGGTGCCGCCGCTGTTTTCATTCTCTATCCAGATACTGACATAGGGAATTGGTTTGCGAGTAATGCTGTCTAGGACCACGCCTTTGGTTTGCGCCGATAGTGCCATAGAAATTAGGAAAAGGAACGCAATACAATAGTTTATTTTCATTTTTTTTAAATTTTAGGCAGAGCATCCGCTATGGTTCTATCGTTTGTGAGACGAGGGATTTTGTTTTGTCCGCCAAGTTTCCCAATGGATTTCATATAATCTTGAAAACCGTTTTTCGCGATTTTTGTAATGACTAAATGCCGCAATACATTGCCGCTGATTAAATCGTCATAATACGAATTTTGTTTTCTCATGGCGTCGTCGATGGCTGTTGCGAATACTGTTGCGTCTTCCGGTTCGTTTTCAAATTCAATGCACCACTCATGATAAGGCAATCCTTCTGTTGGAGTGATTTGAGGCGCGACAGTAAATTCATTAATCCGAATCGACGTTCCTATACTTGCCTCTTTCAGTGCGTGTTCGACTTCTTTTCCAATGACATGTTCGCCAAATGCGGAAATGTAATGTTTGATTCTTCCCGATACCACGACACGATACGGTTTGGTGGAAGTAAACTGAACTGTGTCGCCGATATTATACCCCCAAAGTCCGGCATTCGTAGAAATAATCAATACATAATTGACACCAATTTCAACGTCACCTATGGTATAGCGCTTTGGATTTTCATCAAAAAATTCTGTTGATTTCACAAATTCATAAAATATTCCGGCATTCAAAAGTAACAACATACCCTTTTCTTTTTGTGAATCTTGGTAGGCAAAAAAACCTTCCGATGCCGGGAACAATTCGATGCTGTCTACTTTCCGTCCGATCAGGTTTTCAAATTTGGCGCGATACGGTTCGTAATTGACGCCTCCATAAATAAAAAGATTGAAATTCTTGAAAATCTCACCAACAGGTTTTTCCGCTTTGCGCTGTAATTTTTCAAAATACATTTGAACCCATGATGGAATACCAGAAATCACCGTCATGTTTTCGTTGAAGGTTTCTTCGACAATGGCATCGACTTTTGTTTCCCAATCTTCAATACAATTCGTTTCCCAAGAAGGCATGCGGTTTTTTTGCAAGTATTTCGGGACATAATGCGCTACGATTCCGGACAATCGCCCGAGTTGAATGCCGTTTTTTTCTTCCATCATCGGGCTTCCCTGAAGGAAAATCATCTTGCCATCAACAAAATCGGCTTTCCCGGTTTCGTGGATATAATGCAGAATCGCATTTCGCGCAGCTTCTATATGGAATGGCATCGATGCTTTGCTTAATGGAATATATTTGGCGCCGGAAGTCGTACCGGAAGTCTTGGCGAAATATAAAGGTTTTCCCGGCCAAAGAATATTTTCTTCACCGGCAACAACAAGATCGACGTACGTTTTTAACGCTTCATAATCACGAATCGGAACCTGTTTTGAAAAATCTTCAAAAGAATCTATCGCTTCAAAATGATGATCGATGCCAAAGCGCGTGTTTTTCGCCTGACGAAGCAAACTGTTGAAAACCTTCTGTTGCGTAGCCTCCGGATGATTTGCCCAGCGCTGCGTTTTTTTATAAATGTGTTTAGCAAACAACTTTGCCGCTATAGTTTTTATTGACATTATTACTCGCTTTGGGGGAATTTTCTTTTTAAAGTATTTTCTGTGATGACAAAAAACGCAAGCACCACGACGGTTATTAATAGGTACCCAAGTATTGATTGTAGACCCGCATTCAACATGACAATGGTAGTTACTCCGGAAGACAATAGGAGAAGAAGTCCACCCTGTATGATCTTGATCGCGGAAAAGGTTTGGGCAAACTTCCAGCTGTCTTCTGATTGCATCGCTCTTGGCGTACGGTAGCCATACAACGAATTGATTTTTTGCGGTGGAAAGCAGTATAAAATTGCGCCGATAATTAAAAAAAAAATTCCTACCAGTAGTGGAATAGTCAATAAGTCGCTTGTAAAATTGTTGATGGTCTCCATATTACTCAAATTCAATAAATTTCGTTGGGTCGATAGCGTAGCCGTCTTTCCAAAGTTCAAAATGCAGATGAACGCCAGTCGATTCTTGTCCGGTAGAACCCGCCAAAGCAATCACTTCTCCGGTTTTGACAACATCGCCCTGTGATTTGGTCAGTGAGGCAGCGTGTTTGTATACGGAAATGAATCCGTTGTTATGTCGAATAATAATGACATTTCCAGTCGTGGGTGTCCAGTCGGCAAAAATTACTGTTCCGTATAAAGTTGCTTTGATAGGAGTGTTTTTCGCGAGTGCCACATCTACGGCAAAATGTCGGTCTTTTAAACTGAATTTTTCGGTTATTGAGCCTTTCGCCGGAGTAAAAAGCACGATGCTCACTTTCGATTTTGCCTTTTCAAAAAGATTGTATTTGTCTTCCTGCGCGACTTCCTGCCGCAGCTGCAACTCGGCTTTTGAAGGTCGTGTTTCTTCGGCTTTGCTGGCTTCAACTTTAGAAGCGTAAATCGAATCCTTATTCCGTTTTGCATAATCGAGATCCCCGGAAAGGACTTTTTTGATCGAAGCGATATATGCTTCATTTTTGTGCATCGCATTGCCGAGTGAGTCTGATTTTATTGCCAATTCCGTTGCATCTCTTTTCAGTCTATTCGAAGCATAACCCGGGATAAATTCGCGCAAAGGGGTAAAGGCAATTAGGAATGTTGTGATGGTGATAATGAGAACTGTTCCGACGGTTGCCACGACAAAAACATTCATTAACGTCAGTTTCAAAGAAAAAATTTCCTCAAAGGAATCTTCATTCAAAATAACCAGCCGGTTTTTGGTGAATAACTTTTTCTTTAAATGTTGTCGTTTGATTCTTTTCTCGGACATGCTGCTGGTTTAGAATACAAAGATATAAATTAATGTAGTTATAATTTGACGTTGCCCGACGGGAATAATTAACGCCATCAAATGATAAATATTTGCCAATGAATAAAATCAAATCTGATATTTTCTATTTATCTTTGTTGCGGAATAGTATCAATTCAGCTTCGGCTACAAATTATCACAACATGGGAAGATTAGGTGTTACGGAAATACTTATTATATTATTGGTAGTTCTTTTACTTTTTGGAGGTAAAAAAATTCCGGAATTAATGAAAGGCCTTGGTAGCGGAATCAAAGAATTCAAAAACGCTGCTAAAGACGATCAACCTACTGAGAAAAAATCAGAGGAAAAAGAATAAAAAATGTCCCATAATTTGGGACATTTTTTATTTATAATATCATCGACAGCTGAATCCGTTTTCGCTCTTCATCCACATCAGTCACTTTCACGTCAACATGCTGATGTAACTTCACTACCTCATTCACATCGGAAACAAAACCGGCTTTGAGTTGCGAAATATGCACAAGACCACTTTCCTTAATTCCGATATCAACAAAACAGCCGAAATTGGTGATGTTGTTGACAATTCCCGGGAGTATCATTCCCATTCTCACATCCTTTATCGATTTGACATTCTGGTCGAATTCGAAAATTTTGGCGGATTTTCTCGGATCCAATCCTGGTTTTTCTAATTCTTTGATAATATCCTTCAGGCCTAAAATCCCAATTTCAGCAGTCGTGTAATTCTCCGCTTTGATTTGTGCTGTTTTCTCTTTATTGGCTATTAAGTCGTTGACAGAAACTTTTAAATCTTTCGCCATTTTCTCAACAATCGGATACGCTTCCGGATGCACCGCGGAATTATCTAATGGGTTTTTAGCATTAGCAATCCGGATGAACGCCACACCTTGTTGGTATGCTTTTTCTCCCAAACGAGGTACTTTTTTGAGTTGCTTTCGATCTTCGAACGGGCCATTTTCGAGTCGAAATTGTACGATATTTTCGGCCAGTTTCTCGCCTATTCCGCTGACATAACTCAATAGTGATTTGCTTGCGGTGTTGATATTGATTCCAACAGAATTCACACAACGAATTACGGTATGATCTAATTCTTCCTTTAATTTTATTTGATCTACATCGTGCTGGTATTGCCCTACACCAATCGCTTTCGGATCGATTTTTACCAATTCTGCCAACGGATCGGAAAGCCGTCTTCCAATAGAAACGGAACCGCGAACCGTCACATCAAAATTCGGAAATTCATCACGGGCGATTTTAGAAGCGGAATATACCGATGCTCCGGCTTCACTGACGATAAAAACCTGAACCGGTTTGTCGAAGGCAATTTTTTTAATAAAGAATTCCGTTTCGCGGGAAGCGGTTCCGTTTCCAATAGAAATCGCATCGATTTTATAGGCGTTGGCCATCGAACGGATTTTTTTCATTGCAATTGCCTCTTCCTTTTGCGGTGCATGTGGATAAATCGTTTCGTTGTAAAGTAAATCGCCTTTTTCGTCGAGACAAACGACTTTGCAGCCGCTTCGGAATCCGGGATCAATCGCTAAAATTCGCTTTTCTCCTAAGGGCGGCGCTAATAACAATTGACTCAAATTGCTCGCAAAAACCAAAATCGAATTGGCGTCGGCTTTGGCCTTGGCTTCCTGCAATGTTTCGTTTGAAATTGCCGGCGACAATAACCGTTTGTAACTGTCTTCAATCGCTAACTGCAGGTGTGGTGTGCAATCGTTGTTTCTTTTTATGATGGAATCTTCGATGCAGGCTATCGCTTCGTCCGGTTCTATCTCAACTTTTATTTTGACAAAACCTTCGTTTTGAGCGCGAAGCATCGCCAATAATCGATGCGCCGGCGCTTTAGTGAGGTTCTCCGACCATTCAAAATATTGATTGAATTTCTGTGCCGCTTCATCGTCTTTTTTGGTTTTAACGACTTTCGTTGTAATTGTTGCCGAACTTTGAAAAAGTCTTCGCAATACTTTTCGAACATAGGTGTTTTCATTGACCCACTCGGCGATAATGTCGCGGGCGCCTTGCAATGCCTGGTCTTCATTGATGACTTTATCGTTCAAATAACGTGTCGCAATAAAGTCGATGTCGTCATTGTTTTGTGCCATTATGATTTTCGCCAACGGCTCCAATCCATTTTCGCGGGCAACATCTGCCCTAGTTTTTTTCTTCTTTTTGAAAGGCAAATACAAGTCTTCCAATTCTTGTAAATCGAAACTATCCTGAATTTTTTTAGCGAGTTCTGGAGTCAACGCTTTTTGTTCTTCAATAGATTTTAAAATCGCTTCTTTGCGTTTTAAAATCTCATCATATTGCTTGCTGCGTTTGGCGATTTGTTCGATTACGACTTCATCGAGATTTCCGGTTTGGTCTTTTCGATAGCGCGCAATAAACGGAATCGTACAATCCTCATTTAATAATTGCACCGTTTTTTGGATGTTCGTCGCGGTGGTGGCAACGGTAAGTTTGATAAAATCAATGTTTGTCATGGAGCAATTTTATTCCTGTATAATGTAGTCTTTCGTGCAGTTTTTCTGGAATTCGGGCTGGATTGTGCAATGGTTGATCTGGAATTTATGATGCAATACTTCTTCTATTTGGCTTACAATCGAATTGAATTCTGAAATGGTAATATTCTCCTTGCAGTCTAAATGGGCTTCAAAGTGTAATTCAGTATCGTTCAAATGCCATAAATGAATGTGATGCAATTGATGTACTCCTGTTGTAAGATGAATAGCCGAGATGATTTCATTTATTTCCAAATGTTCGGGCGTGAACAACAACAGCATTTTTGTCGATGATTTTAAAATATCCCAACCCATATAAATAAGGTAGATGGCAATGGCAAAAGTAATCACGCTATCGATCCAAAACCATTGGAAATAATGCATCAGGATTCCACCGATCAAAACCGCTACCGAAGCGAGCATATCGGTAAACAAATGAACATAGGCAGACTTCATATTCAAATTATGATCCGCATCTTTTTTGAGTAAAATTGCCGATCCTCCATTGAAGATAATTCCTAAAAGCGACAGTCCAATAACAAGCTGTGAGCTTATGATGACAGGTTTTGAAAACCGTTGGATCGCTTCACAGATCAAAAAAAAGGCGACAACAATCAAAGTAGCTGCATTGATAAAAGCCACCAAAATCTCGGCTCTTTTATAACCAAAGGTATGATCTGCTGTTGCTTTTCTTTTCGCCAAGCGATGCGCAATCAAACTCAAAACCAGCGATAAGACGTCACTGAAATTATGTATTGCCTCCGAAATCAGCGACAAACTTCCGGAAATAAAACCACCAATAATCTGCGCCACGGTAATGACGGCATTCAATACAATCGATATTGAAAGATTTTTTCCGCTTACCTCATGAGCATGATGATTGTGGTCGTGTGTCATTGGTTAACAAGGGATTTTATTCACTCTGTTGGCATGTCTTCCACCTTCGAAAGCGGTATTCAAGAAAGTTTCGACCATTTCAACCGCTTGCGGAACCGAAGTAAACCGTGCCGGAATGCTGATGACATTCGCGTCGTTATGTTGCCGTGCCAATGTTGCGATTTCTTTGGTCCAGCATAAAGCAGCGCGCACTTTTGGATGTTTATTCGCCGTCATCGCAATGCCGTTGCCGCTGCCACAGATAACGATTCCAAAATCGACTTTCCCTTCTGAAACATCGGTCGCGACTGGATGGCCGAAATCAGGATAATCAACACTGTCAAGCGAGTGCGTACCAAAATCTTTAAACGTAAAGCCTTTATTCGTCAGCCATATTTTTATCGCTTCTTTATAAGCAAACCCTGCATGGTCTGAACCGATAGCGATGGGTTTAGTTGTATCAAAAACTGATGTCATAATTTATATTTAGACAACAAAAGTAGTTATGTGTCATGGATGCTGTGTGATAAGTTATTGGGGAGGCTTTAGAAAAGAAATTCCTATATTGCTGGTTAATCATTTTAACCAATTATGAAGAAAATATTTTTATCCGCGTCTCTTTTTGTGCTAACTGCTGTATCACTAGCCCAAAACAAACCTATTACAGGTTTTACCGCTAAAACTTCTGCTGAGCAAACTAAAACCGAGCAACAATTTGATGCGGCTTTAAGTGCCAAAAACATTGGTGCAACC
>JBBRXW010000055.1:0-9388 GCA_038238295.1 Flavobacteriales bacterium
CAAGGCAATCCGAACCCTGCCACTATTGACTGATGATGCTAAAAATCCAGGTGCTGTAATTACTAAACTTACTTTTTTTTCTGGAATAGAATCATCGATTAGCTGTGAGATTTCCTGCATGAAACGGTCGGTATATTCGTAGGAAGAACCTTCGGGAGTGGTGATGCTCATTACGATAGCACTTCGATCATCATACGGAGCGGTTTCTTTTTGAATGATATTGAAAAAGAGATATATCAATCCAAAACAAATAATTAATATCGGGAAACTCACCCATTTTCGTTTGATAAAACGACCCAACGCATCTGCATAACCGGAATTTAATTTTTGAAAATAAGGTTCTGTGGCACTATAGAATTTCGATTTCTTTTGCTCTCCACCTTTCATCAGATAGGCATTTAACATCGGTGTCAATGTCAATGAAACAAAAGCAGAAACCAATACCGCAGCGCCAATGACGACGCCAAATTCACGGAACAACCGCCCGACAAATCCTTCGAGAAATATCACCGGAAGAAAAACAGCTGCCAGTGTAATCGAAATCGAGATGACGGCAAAGAAGATTTCGTTCGAACCTTTGATGGCCGCTTCAATCGGGGACATGCCTTCTTCGACTTTCTTGAAAATGTTCTCGGTAACTACGATTCCATCATCCACTACAAGCCCTGTTGCCAATACAATCGCCAACAGCGTCAGCACATTGATGGAGAATCCGAAAAGCCACATGATAAAGAATGTCGCAATTAATGAAACGGGAATATCAATCAATGGACGGAAGGCAATCGCCCAATCTCTAAAGAATAAATAGATAATTAAGATGACGAGAAGCAATGAAATGCCTAAAGTTTCTGCAACTTCAACCACCGATTTTTTGACAAAAATTGTTGAGTCGATGGCAATATTCAAATGGATATCTTTCGGTAAATCTTTTTTGAGCTGATCCACTTCCTTATAGAATTCTTTCGAGATGTCGAGATAATTGGCGCCTGGCATCGGCACAATGGCGACGCCGACCAATGGCAAACCCGATTGGCTCATTTTGGTTTCGATGACTTCAGGGCCCAAAGATGCCATACCGACATCGCTGAAACGAATAATTTTTTCGCCTTCAGAACGAATGATGATGTTGTTGAATTGCTCCGGTGTAGATAGATTTCCTACAGTTTTTACAGTCAATTCGGTATTGTTTCCGGTGAGTTTTCCAGACGGCAACTCGACGTTCTGTTGGTTTAATGCATCGCGGACATCCGAAACGGTACAGCCATACGAAGACAATTTTACCGGATCGATCCACAACCGCATCGCATATTTTTTTTGCCCCCAAATTTGAATACCGCTGACACCTGGAATCGTTTCTAATCGCTGGCCGATAACATTTTCTGCATAATCGCTGAGTTCTAATTGACTTTTAGTATCGCTTTGAATAGTCATGGAGATAATGGCATCTGAATTGGCATCGGCTTTCGAAACCACCGGCGGCGCATCGATATCTTGAGGTAGGCTGCGGACGGCTTGCGACACTTTATCGCGGACATCATTGGCGGCTTCCTCAAGGTTTTTGTTGAGGTTGAATTCGACCGTAATGTTACTGCTTCCCTGAATACTCGATGAGGTAATGTTCCGGATGCCATCAATAGAATTGATTGCTTTTTCAAGAGGCTCGGTAATCTGCGATTCGATGATATCAGCATTGGCGCCAGCATAATTGGTTCGGATGGAGATTTGCGCCGGATCTATCGATGGGAATTCTCGGACACCCAAAAACGTATATCCGATCAATCCAAACAGAATGATGGCCAGATTGATAACAATCGTAAATACAGGTCTTCGGATGCTGGTAGTGGATAGACTCATGTTGTGGAATTAGGACTATGAATGGTACGTTATAAAGATTTATAACCAATAACTGATAACATTTATTTTTTGATTTTTATTTTGATAGGCGCTTCGTCTTTCAACGACATGACACCGCTGGTAAGTAGCGTATCGCCTGCCTTTAAACCGGATAACACCAATACGGAAGCATCGGTGCGCGTGGCAGTTTCTACTTTAACTTCTTTAGCTTTTCCTTTGTTGGCAATAAAAATTTTCTTGCCGTTTTGAATTGGGATAATGGCTTCTGTTGGAATGACAATGGCGTCTTTGACTACATCCAACGGTAATTCGACATCGGCAAAAGTTCCTGGCAAGACTTTTCCATCCTTATTATCCGCGATGGCGCGTACCTGTAATGTTCTTGTCGCGACGGCTACTTCGGGTTCAATTGCGTAGACTTTTGCGGTATACTTTTCGGTCGATCCCGATATGTAAAAGCTCAGGTTCGAATTCATTTTTATTTGGCTGGCGTATTTTTCCGGAATCGAGAACGTGATTTTTAATTTGCCGATATTAACGAGTTTGGCAACGAGGATTGTAGGCGTAATATATGTTCCGGGTGATATCGATCGCAGTCCGATTTTTCCTGAAAAAGGAGCCTTTACAGAAGTTTTGGAAAGTTGCGCTTGAATTAATTGGCTTTGCGCCTGCATCGATTTGAGGTCGGCCTGACTAATGTCGTATTCTTCTTGGCTTATGGCTTCTTTTTGTAATAAAAGTTTTGCCCGTCGTTCGTTCTCCGAAGCCAACCCTTGTTTGGTTCTAGCCTGTTGAAGTTGTGCTCGCAATTCACTGTCATTAACTTTAAACAGCAATTGCCCTTTTGCAACGGTATTGCCTTCCTGAAAATTGATGGTTTCAACAATTCCGGAAACCTCGGAGCGAATTTCCACTTGTTCGTTGGCTTCAATCGATCCGGAAAGCGATAAGTTATTCTCAAAAGTTTGTGGTTGCACGACTATTCCGGAGACGGTCATCGGTTTGTTTTTTCCGCCTTTGTCCTTTGAATCGTTTTCCTCGGATTTGTTTTCTGTGATGCGGTAGGTGATGAAGGCACCAAAACCGATAATAAGCAGCGTATATGCGATGTATTTTATTTTCATAAAGAAAAGAAATGGGTTCGATTGGAAACAAATTTAGGTTTTACCGATTGTAAAAGTAAAAGCGTTAGATTTTATTTAACACGAAAACGTCGCACTTTATAATAAGGCTAGCTAATATAATTCCAAATGTTTTTCTTTTTCGATAACTCGATAAATACAGCTCGCATCGCAGCATGTTCTGGATTTGTCATCGGAGCATCTTCTTTTAAAATCTTCACCGCATGATGTCGTGCCAGTTGCAGGATTTCTTTATCCCTTACAATATCGGCAATGCGCAAATTCAAAACGCCACTTTGCTGGGTTCCCATCAAATCTCCTGGACCGCGTAACTTCAAATCGACTTCGGCAATTTCGAAACCATCATTGGTGCTGCACATCGTTTCCATTCTGGTTTTGCTGTCGGCAGTCAATTTGTGTGACGTCATCAAAATGCAATAACTCTGTTCGGCGCCACGACCAACACGACCACGCAACTGGTGCAGTTGTGAGAGTCCAAAACGTTCTGCGCTTTCAATAATCATCACGCTTGCATTCGGAATATTAACACCGACTTCAATAACGGTAGTCGCCACCATAATATTGGTTTTGCCTTCGGAGAATCGTTTCATTTCAGCATCTTTATCGGCAGATTTCATTTTACCATGCACAATCGAAATCGAATAGTGTGGCAACGGAAAATCACGGGAAAGGCTTTCATACCCATCCATCAAATCTTTGAAATCCATCTTTTCGGATTCTTGTATTAATGGATAGACAATATAGATTTGACGGCCTTTCCCGATTTCATCTTTAATGAATTTCCAAACTTTCAGTCGGTTCGAATCGAATCGATGCACCGTTTGAATCGGTTGTCGTCCCGGTGGCAATTCGTCGATGACAGAAATATCAAGATCGCCATACAAACTCATTGCGAGGGTTCGCGGAATTGGCGTCGCGGTCATTACCAAAACATGCGGCGGCACAACATTTTTCTGCCACAATTTAGAACGCTGCTCAACACCAAATCGATGCTGTTCATCAATAATAGCCAAGCCCAAATTCTGGAATTGCACCTTGTCTTCCAACAGCGCATGGGTACCAATAATGATTTGCAGATTGCCGTTCTCTAATTCTTCATGAATGATTTTTCTTTCAGAAGTTTTGGTCGAGCCAGTCAGGATTTTGACACTGATGTTTAAAGGTTTAGCGAGTTCCGTTAATCCATTGAAATGTTGGTTTGCTAAGATTTCCGTCGGCGCCATCAAACACGATTGGAAGCCATTATCCAATGCCAAAAGCATGCTCATAAAAGCAACAATGGTTTTTCCTGAGCCGACATCACCTTGCAGTAAACGGTTCATTTGCGCCGGATTTCCCATGTCATTTCGGATTTCTTTCAACACTCGTTTTTGAGCATTCGTTAAATTGAAAGGCAGGTGATTTTGAAAAAAATTGTTAAAATACTGTCCCACTTGCGTGAAAGGATGGCCCTTGATTTTATGTTTGCGAATCAAATTTTTGGTAATCAATTGCAATTGAATGAAGAACAATTCCTCAAACTTTAATCGAAATTGCGCTTTAGCTAAAGCATCGGCACTGGTTGGAAAATGAATGTTAAACAGGGCTACTTTTTTTGGAATTAATTTCAATTCGTCGATCAGATAATTGGGTAATGTTTCTGCAAACAGTGCCTGTGTTTCCTGAAATAATTGCTGCATTAGTTTATTAATCACACGATTGGAGATTCCTTTATTCGCTAGCATTTCCGTCGAAGGATATACCGGCTGCATCGCGGAACGCAAGCTCTTCTCGTGTTCGGTAAGTACTTCGATTTCAGGATGCGACATCGAGTAGACATAATTGAACAAGGTGCATTTGCCAAAAACCACAATCGGAACATTCAATTGCAAAGTGTCTTTAATCCATTTTTGACCCTGAAACCAAATCAGTTCCATTTGTCCGGTTCCATCTGTAAAAGTGGCTACTAGGCGTTTTCCGCGTTTTTGCTCGACAGTTTTGATGTTGATAATTTTCCCGACAAGTTGGACTTCTGCTGTAGGATTGCACAACTCATTGATTTTATAATATCGCGTACGGTCGATGTAGCGGTTGGGATAAAACTGAATGAAATCTTCATAGCTACGGATGCCCAATTCTTTGCGGAGCAATTCTCCGCGATTGGGCCCGACACCTTTTAAATATTCAATTGGCGTGTGTAGTAAATTCGACATGGCATAGAATTAAAATTCAACAAACAATTAGGTGTAACGAAGATAACTTTTAATTGGAATAATGTAAAGCACATATGAAAAAACTCTCTGTATATTTGCTATAACTTAAACCTCTATGATGCGTTATTGCTTACTTCTTTTATTCAGTTCGATTGCTTTTGCCCAGCAGACTACAGCGGTCGATTTTAAAACGATTCATGCCTCGTTAGGAATCAATCCCGTAAAACGCAATGTCACGGGAGAATGTAAATATACTTTTGAAGTTAAAAATACAGTAGATACCATTCGCATTGATGCGCAAAAAATGGTTTTTTCGGATGTAAAAATCAACAAACATAGCGTCAATTTTAAAGAAAATAAAAAGCAATTGCTGTTGTTCGAGGGATTTAAAAAAGGAAGCAACACGCTGACATTCAGCTACGAAGCATTTCCTACCCAAACGATGTATTTCGTCAATTGGGATTTCGCCAAAGAAATCGAACCTGAAGACGTACAGGGGCAAATCTGGACGCAAGGGCAAGGGAAATATACCAGCAATTGGCTGCCAAGTTTTGACGATGTTAATGAGAAAGTGGTCTTCAGCCTCGACATTATTTTCCAGAAAAGTTTTGAAGTAATCTCTAATGGTATTCTAAAGAAAAAAACCACTTCGGGAGATGACACGACGTGGCATTATGAAATGGAAAATCCGATGAGTTCGTATCTGTTGATGCTGGCCATCGGGCATTTTGAACACAAAGCAGAAACCGCTGATTCCGGTGTGCCGCTAGAGATGTATTATGAAAAAGAAGATGCAAACAAAGTAGCTTATACCTACAAAAATAGCCGCACCGTTTTTGATTTTTTTGAAAAAGAAATCGGTGTTCCCTATCCTTGGAAAGTCTACCGGCAGATTCCGGTGCGCGATTTTTTATACGCCGGAATGGAAAATACGTCCTCGACAATATTTTCAAGAGATTTTGTCGTCGACAGCATCGGATACGTCGATCATGATTATCTGAATGTCAATGCGCACGAACTCGCACACCAATGGTTTGGCGATTTGGTCACTGCGAAATCCGGCAAAGACCATTGGCTGCAGGAAGGTTTTGCCACCTACTATGCGTTGCTAGCCGAGCGGGAAGTGTATGGGGATGATTATTTTTACAATAAATTATATTCGATTTCAAGGCAGTTGGCGGACGCTTCCAAAACTGATGGTATTCCGGTTTTGAATGAGAAAGCGAGTTCTCTTTCATTCTACCAAAAAGGAGCTTGGGCTTTGCATGTTTTGCGGGAATCGGTCGGTCCTGAAAAGTTTAAATTGGCAGTGCAGCAGTATCTAAAAAAGTATGCCTACCAGAATGTGACTACTTCTGATTTTCTCGATGAAATCAATTTAGTTTCTGATTTTAATACAACTCAGTTTAGAAAAAAATGGCTGGAGGAAACAGCATTCCCAGCGGAAGATGTCAGTAAAGTGCTTTCGAAAAATGAATTTATCCAACACTATATGGAACTGCGTAATAAACCTTTAGATGAAACTAAGGACCAGCAGGAAATCATCAAGATAATGCGGAGTTCCGAATATTATCCAATCAAGGAACTACTCATTTATCAATCGGTTGAACAGCCAATAGAAACAAAGGAATACCTTTTGAATGAAGGTTTGCTAACCAATGAAATACATGTTCGTCAGGCCGTGGCGGTGTCGCTTGCAGAAATCCCGGAAAGCTTTCGGAAGTCGTATGAAACGTTGCTCGATGATGCTTCGTATGAAACCCGTCAAGCGGCATTATTTAATCTGTGGAAACAATTCCCGGAGGATCAGAAAAGGTACGCCGAGATTTCTAAAAATTGGGTCGGTTTTCAAGATAAGAATTTAAAATTAACGTATTTATATTTGCTGTATTTGACGTCTACAGATAAAAAGGAAAAGCTCAAAGCCTATCTCGAATTGCTTACGTATACCGGAACGGATTACGATTCGAACTTGCAACAACAAGCCTTACAAAAATTATTGGATTTGGAAATTTACACCGAGGACGTGCTGCGAAGCCTCGTATATGGAACAGGAAATCATCGCTGGCAGTTTGTCAAATTTTGCAAAGACAACATCCGCCTACTTCTGAAAGAACAAAAGTACCGCGATATATTCGTTGCGATACGTCCGAAATTGCCGATCCGTGAAAAAACACAATTGCAGCGATTGCTCGAAGAAAAAGAACCCACTAAAAAATGAGAGCATTAGTCATATCAGGCGGTGGCAGTAAAGGGGCGTTTGCCGGTGGCGTAGCGCAATATCTGATGGAAGAGAAAAAGCATCAGTACGATTTGTTGCTTGGGACTTCTACCGGAAGTTTACTGATTCCGCATTTGGCGCTAGGAAATGTCGATAAGATCCGGGAAATCTACACCAATGTGAATATGGGAAATATCTTCAATGTGAATCCATTTGTCATCAAGCATAAAAACGGAATCGATACGGTCGGCATCAACCATTTCAATGTGTTGATGCAATTTCTCCATGGCCGCCGTACTTTTGGCGAAAGCAAGCAGCTGCGGCAGTATATCAAACACGTTTTTACGGTAGCAGAATTCAACCAGCTTAAAGCATCGCAAACGAACATTGTCATAACGGTGACAAATCTTTCGATGAATGAAGTCGAATATAAATGCATCCGCGATTTCGAATACGATGATTTTTGTGATTGGATTTGGATTTCCTGTAATTACATTCCATTTATGAGCCTTGCGTTCAAGGATGGCAGTGATTATGGTGATGGTGGATTTTCGAGCCTTGTTCCAATTCGGGAAGCGATTCATCGGGGCGCTACCGAAATAGATGTCGTGGTTCTTGAAACCGAAGTACAAACTTCGCCGCGGCGTATTGGTAAAAACCCATTTTCGCTGATGGTCGATTTGTTTCAGACGCTTTTAGACCAAGTAGAAAAGCACGATATCACGATCGGAAAACTAGCTGCTAATAATAATGATGTCAAGCTCAATCTATATTACACACCGATTCAACTGACGACGAATGCCTTGATTTTCAATAAAGCCCACATGAAAGAATGGTGGGTGCAAGGGTACGAATATGCCAGAAATAAAAGTGACATCATGAGTGATAATAAAATAGAATAAATTTGCATTTTGATTATGGATAAAATAAAATCGATAAAAAAGAGTTTAAAAAGAAATTAACAAATAAAATTGATAATGAAAATAAGAACAGTATTATTGCTGATGTTGCTTTCAAATGCTGTTTTTGCACAGACTGAAACTAATAAACTGGATGCTAAAGGCAATAAGGACGGGATTTGGAAAGGGTATTATCCGGAATCGAAAAGGCCGCGCTATGAAGGAACTTTCAACCACGGAAAGGAAACCGGTACTTTCAAATTTTTTGATGATACGAAAGCGCAAACGGTCATCGCGACTCGTGAATTTAACCCGAAAGATAGTTCAGTCTACACTACATTTTACGATCAGGGTAAAAACAAAGTAAGTGAGGGAAAGCAAGTCAATAAGCTTAACGAAGGTGTTTGGAAATATTACCATGAAGGTTTGCCTGACATTATGGCTACCGAAAACTATAAAGCTGGTAAACTCGAAGGAAAACGTACTGTTTTTTACAGAAGTTCCGGAGTTAAGGGCGAAGAAAATATCGCAGAAGAAACCAATTATACCAACGGGCAAAAAAACGGAAACTATAAAAAATATACGCTAAAAGGCGTGGTGCTTGAAGATTCGAATTATAAAAAAAATCAACTCGATGGACCTGCGGTGTATAACGATCCTTTAGGACAATTAGTTTCAAAAGGGAATTTCAAAAACGGAAAAAAAACCGGAATCTGGGAATTCTATAAAGACGGGAAACTAGTCAAAAAAGACAATATGGATAAAATCAAGCGCAAAAAGCCGACGCGTCCGAAAACCAATCCAGAATAAAAGGTATAGGTTAATAAACTTGTAAAACCTTAAACAAAACCCAAATCAAAATTAAATTTTATCGTATTTTTGCAGTTAAAATTTTGCGAAATGAAACGTGTTGTTGTTGGACTTTCCGGAGGTGTTGATTCTAGTGTTGCGGCGTACTTGCTGCAGCAGCAGGGTTATGAAGTTATCGGCCTTTTTATGAAAAACTGGCATGACGATTCGGTTACAATATCTAATGAATGTCCATGGCTCGAAGACAGTAACGATGCTTTACTCGTTGCA
>JBBRXW010000056.1:0-9346 GCA_038238295.1 Flavobacteriales bacterium
CAACCCAAAAAACCACAGCCTGTGAAAGCCGTGTCTAAAAAAAGTAAAGCACCGTTTGTTTGGGAAGGAGCCAATCTCTATTTTTTGATGACCGATCGTTTCTATGATGGCAACACCAAAAAAGAAACCTACCTCAACCGCACCAAACCCACTGCCAAGTTGCGTGGATTTGAAGGCGGCAATATCAAAGGCATCATCCGAAAATTGGACGAAGGATATTTTGATAAATTGGGTATCAATGCCATTTGGTTTACACCTATAGTCGAGCAAATTCACGACGGCGTTGATGAAGGCACCGGATTGACGTATGGATTCCACGGCTATTGGGCAAGAGATTGGTCGGCACTCGATCCGAATTTCGGAACCAAAAAAGATTTAGCGGAATTGGTGGCAAAAGCCCATTCCAAAGGAATTCGGATTATGTTAGATGGCGTGATCAATCATACCGGGCCGGTGACGGATGTCGACACCGTTTGGCCGAATGACTGGGTGCGCACCGGACCGCAATGCGACTATAAGAGCTACGAAAATACGACCGCTTGCACCCTCGTAAAAAACCTTCCGGATGTGTTGACCGAAAATAATTCTAATGTTCCGCTTCCTCCGTTCCTCGTTGGAAAATGGAAAAAAGAAGGCCGTTACGAAAAAGAAATGGCTTCTTTAGAGGCGTTCTTCAAACGAACCGGTTATCCGAGAGCGCCGAAGTACTATATCATCAAGTGGTTGACCGATTTTATTGCGGAATTCGGGATTGATGGCTATCGGGGTGATACTGTCAAACACGTCGACGAAACAGTTTGGACCGATTTTAAAACACAATGCGACTATACTTTTGCCCTTTGGAAAAAGAAAAATCCATCGAAAGTGTTGGATCAAAATCCGTTCTATACGATTGCCGAAGTGTATAATTATGGCATTAGCGCCGGGCAAAATTTTGATTTTGGCGATCGAAAAGTGAATTATTTTCACCACGGTTTTAATAGTTTAATCAACTTTGAATTCAAATGGAACGCCGCGCAGAAAAGCTATGAAGAAATGTTCTCCATGTATTCGGATAAACTTCACAATGAACTCAAAGGCTATAGTGTATTGAATTATATTTCATCGCACGATGACGGTTCCCCTTTTGATGCCAAACGGACTAAATGCTACGAAAGTGCCAATCGATTGCTGCTATCTCCCGGAATTTCTCAAACGTATTATGGGGACGAAACCGGGCGTTCGTTGGTTGTTGCCGGCACCGAAGGCGATGCGACGTTGCGTTCCTTGATGAATTGGGACGATATTAAATCGAATCCTGAAACCCAAAAAATCTTATGGCATTGGCAAAAAATAGGAACCTTTAGAAAAAATCATCCTGCTGTCGGTGCTGGTGTTCACAAAGAAATCTCCAGCCAACCGTATGTGTTTTCGAGAAGTTTTTCGAAAGCAAAATACTCAGACAATGTCGTCATCGGGTTAGATCTAGTGACAGGGGAAAAAGAAATTCCGGTTGGATCAATATTCAAAAATGGAGCGAAAGTAAAAGATGCGTATTCCGGAAAGACTGCAGTTGTCCGTAATGGAAAAGCTACTTTTGACACCCATTTTTCAGTAGTATTGATAGAGAAATTATAGCCACACTTCTGCTTATCTTTGACGGAAATTAGAAAGTCAATGTTGAAAATCGGACATCGAGGCGCCAAAGGATACGCTGCGGAAAATACTATAGCTTCATTTCAAAAAGCAGTAGCTTTGAATGTTGACGGCATCGAACTGGATGTGCATCGAAGTTTCGATGCGGAAATCGTTGTCATTCATGATGAAACTTTAGACCGAACCACAAACGGAAAAGGCGCTGTGAATCAATTTTCTTTAGCGGAATTGAAGGTGTTTCGAGTTGAAAATCAATTTGAAATTCCAACTTTATTCGAAGTTTTGGATCTCATCGATAAAAAAATCTTCATCAATATTGAACTCAAAGGAAAAGATACGGCAAAACTTGTGGTGGATTTAATTGAAGAATATATCCACAGTCACCACTGGAAATACGAACATTTTTTAGTTTCAAGTTTCGATTGGAATGCGCTTCAGGAAATCCATCTTTTGAATCCGGAAATTCTATTGGGCGTGCTGACTTTAACCGATATCGATTTGGCGCTAGGGTTTGCACAATTCATCAAGGCCAAAAGCATCCATCCGTATTTTCATTTATTGACTGCAGAAAATACCGCACAAATGCAGCAGAAAGGATTTCAAGTTTTTCCATGGACGGTCAATGAACCGGAAGACATACAAAAAATAAAATCATTTGAAGTAGACGGAATCATCACCGATTTCCCCGATAGAATATGAATCAAAATTTCGACATCATTATAGTTGGCGGTGGCGCTGCCGGTTTTTTTACCGCAATCAATATCGTCGAGAAGCATCCAAAACTCAAAGTTGCCATACTCGAGCGTGGTCAGGAAGTGCTGACGAAAGTCCGTATATCCGGCGGAGGAAGATGCAACGTAACTCATGCGTGTTTCGTTCCGAATGATTTGGTCAAATTTTACCCGCGTGGTGAAAAAGAATTGCGCGGTCCGTTCCATCAATTTTGTTCAGGCGATACGATAGAATGGTTCGAAAAACACGGTGTCGAATTGAAAATCGAAGACGACGGGCGGATGTTTCCGGTATCGAATTCCTCACAAACCATCATCGATTGCTTTTTGAATGCGACAAAAAAACTCGGCATTCCAATTCTCACCGGACAAAGCGTGCAATCGCTATTCAAAAGTGACGGTTTTTGGAAAGTCGAAACGCATTCCGAAACCTTTGCTTGTCGAAAGTTAATTCTCACCACCGGAAGCAATCCAAAAATGTGGGAAATGATCAAGAACCTAGGGCATACGATTGAAAGTCCGGTGCCTTCGCTGTTTACTTTTAATATTAAAGACGCGCGTATTAAAGATCTGATGGGCGTTTCTGCCTTAGCTTCAGTAAAAGTAAAAGATACCAAACTCAATGCAACTGGTCCGTTATTAATTACGCATTGGGGCATGAGCGGTCCGGGAATTTTGCGCTTATCCGCTTGGGGTGCCAGGATTTTACACGATAAAAATTATCAATTTACAATTATCGTCAATTGGCTCAATGATCCCGATTTTGAAGAAGCGATGACTCTTTTAAAAGATTTAAAACAAGAGCATGCGAAGAAAGCAGTTTCGAAAAAATCCCCTTTTGAATTTCCGAATCGACTATGGGAAAGCCTCGTAGTAGCTTCCGGAATTGAGACGGAAACCAAATGGGCTGACTTGTCTAAAAACCAACTGACGAACCTAGCGAATCAATTAACGAATGGAAATTTTCAGGTGAATGGCAAAAGCACGTTTAAGGAAGAATTCGTTACAGCGGGCGGCATCGATTTGAAGGAAATCAATTTTAAAACTATGGAAAGCAAGCTGCATCAAGATCTTTATTTTGCAGGTGAAATCGTCAATATCGATGCCATTACTGGTGGTTTTAATTTTCAGAATGCCTGGACGAGCGGTTTTATTTTAGCGCAATCCTTCGAATATAAAATCTAGCAGCGGTTCAAGTTATTCATTATCAACGTATATTTGATATCCATAACACCACGCAACATGAAAAAATATTTACTCTTATTGTTAGTTGTCACGACTTACGGCTATTCACAAATTACCAATTATACTATTTGCCCGGGTGGCAATAGTACTACCGCTAGCTTCGACTTGACTTCAAAAAATGCTGAGATTTTGGGTGGCCTTAGTCCAAACGAAAACATCATAACATATTTTCTGACTTTAGAAGATGCACAAGGTCCAGCCAATCCTATCGCCAATCCATCGTCGTTTACCAATACGACTAACCCGCAAACGATTTATGTGCGGATAGACAATACAATAACCACTCAAACCACTTATACTTCTTTCGATTTGGTAATCAGTTCACCGCCGACGGCCGACCCTGCTACATTGATTTGGTGCGATCCAGTGGAGCTTCCAATTTTTAATCTTGTTGCAAGTATTCCACAAATCATCGGTTCGCAAGCCAATGCTGACGTGACGGTAACTTTTTATTCTACCACTGCCGATGCTGTTGCTGATGTAAATCCGATTGTTGATTATGCCGGAGAATTACCTCATATAGTAATTGCTAGAGTTAGAAATATTTTCACGGGTTGTGTTGCTTACACAACGTTATCTTTAGAGTATTGTGTACCACCGGTTTGCCCGGCTCCAACCAATCTACATGCAACAAACCAAACCAGTTATACGGCGCTACTTTCCTGGACATCAACACCGCCATCATCTGCGACTTATTGGGCGATTTATCTGACTACCCTTGGATCTCCGGCACCGTTGTCGAACGCAACGCCAACATACTATTCTCAGGCAAACCCGTTTATAGTTAACGGACTAATCCCAGATACTTGCTATACTTTTTATGTAAAATCTTTTTGTACTCCAGGAACGCCTTCTACTGGAGAATGGTCTGAGCCTTATTCTTTCTGTCTGGTCAACTGCGAAAACAACGGTCAGTGTGCTGAAAGTTTGGTTTTGAATGCATTCCTTGATGCCAATAATAATGGTGTGAAAGATACTGGCGAGGTCGCTTTTAATAACGGTGCCTTTGAATATCAGATTAATGACTCCACGACCGTCCTTCACGGAAATACAAACAATGGTATTTACACGATATTTGATACTAATTCTGCCAACAGTTATGATATTAGTTATGCTGTAAATCCGGAATTAACTGGGTATTATAGCGCAACAACAACACTAAGTAATATCACCATACCGACAGGAAGTGGTAGCCATACTTACTATTTTCCGGTAACAGAACTGCAGCCATACAATGATATTGAAATTCAGGTTACTCTTTATGGTGCGCCACCACGTCCTGGTTTTGCATATCTAAATTCTATTCGATATAGAAACAAAGGAATGGCAACTGTGGCTTCAGGAACGATTGCGTTTACAAAAGATAATGACGTCAGTATATTGAGTGTTTCTGAAAGTGGTACGGTAAGTTCCGCTACTGGTTTTAGTTATGACTTTACTAATTTACTTCCCGGGGAGCAGCGTTATTTTCAAGTGACGATGCAGGTTCCAACCATTCCGACAATACATCTAGGAGATATTTTTACCAACACTGCTACTATAACGCCTGTTATTGGTGATGCTATCGCAACCGACAATGCCTCATCGTTATCGCAAGTAGTCGTCGGTTCCTACGATCCGAACGACAAGTCAGAAGCCCATGGTGGTAAAATCGGTATCGATGCTTTTTCGGCTGATGATTACCTAACGTATACGATTCAGTTTGAAAATACTGGTACAGCTAATGCCGAATTTATTCGAGTAGAAGATATGCTCGATGCAGGACTGGATGCGGAATCAGTCGTGATGCTCAACGCCAGTCACAACTATAATATGCGACGCATGGGAAATCATTTGGTTTGGCATTTTTATGATATTAATTTGCCAACGGCCACAGCCAACCCTTTGTTGAGTCACGGTTTTGTACAGTTTAAGGTAAAACCAACCGCAGGTTTTGGTGTCGGAACGATAATCCCGAATGCAGCAAGCATTTATTTTGATTATAATCCACCGATTGTTACCGAAGCTTATCAAACAGAATTTGTCGAATCATTAGCGACGACCACTTTCAATGCTGGAGATTTTTATATTTCGCCAAATCCGTCACATACACTGGTGCAAATTGGTATACAAAACAGCAATCAGGTGATTTCAAAAATCGAAATCCATGATCTGTTAGGCAAATCGATTCCTGTGAAAGAATCGTTTCATTCGAACCAGGCTACTATTAATGTTTCGCAATTGTCTAAGGGAATGTACTTTGTGACAATCATTACTGATTCGAATCAAAAAGTGACTAAAAAATTGATGGTCAATTAAACCGAAAAAGTGATTGACTTTAAAATCCCGGATTTAACTTCGGGATTTTTTTATTTGTTAAGCCACCAAATACTCGCATTTAAAATTGTGGCAAAACTCACCCAAAGCAAATACGGAATAAATAAATAGCCCGCGATCTTATCAATTTTAATGAATTTTATGTAGGTTTCATAAATCATCAGCCAAAGTAAAATGATTTCGATTAATGCCAACAACGGGTTTTTTAATCCAAAGAACAGCATCGACCAAAGGGCATTCAACGCCAATTGAATCACGAAAAACCATAAGGCTTTACGAACCGCTTCTCTTTCCTGATCAATGCGGTTCCAAACCAGGCCAGCGGCAATTCCCATCATGATATACAGCAAACTCCACACTGGCGCGAATACCCAACCCGGCGGATTAAAAACGGGTTTGACTAATGTCGGAAACCAACTAGTAACGCTCGATTGAGTGGCCATTCCCGAAAGATAACCAACGGCGATACAAGTCACAACAAAAAGGAGAATTTTTACATATTTGTTCATGGCTATTTTTTTCAAATTTAATCAAAACTACGGCACGAATAAACAAATAAAGAAAACGGGAGATACATCAAAAAAAGTATCTTTGTCAAAATTTCAATCTATGAGGACTGAAAAAGATTTTATTTCAGGTATATTTTCAAAAACGATTCCTGATGGAAGCTTTGCCTGGAGCGCTCCGAGTAATATTGCCCTTGTGAAATATTGGGGTAAAAAAGCGCATCAGATTCCAGCCAATCCTTCGGTGAGTTTTACGTTACAGAATTGTAAAACCATTACCACGTTGACCTTCAACAAAAAAGAAAAGCACGAGGCTTTCGGTTTTGATTTGTTATTTGAAGGACAGTCAAAAGAAGATTTCAAACCCAAAATCCAAAAATTTTTCGAACGGATTGAACGCTATTGCCCATATTTGAAGCAGTATCATTTTATCATTGATACCCAAAACACTTTTCCGCACAGTTCCGGGATTGCTTCTTCGGCGTCCGGAATGGCCGCTTTGGCAATGAATGTAATGGCGCTGGAAAAAGAACTGAATTCCGAAATCACCGACGATTATTTCTATCAAAAAGCATCATTCTTAGCCCGGTTAGGTTCCGGTAGCGCGTGCCGTAGTATCAAAGGAAGTGTTGTCGTCTGGGGCAATCATGATGAAATTGAAGGTAGTTCCGATTTATTTGGTGTCGAATTTCCGGACACGATTCATGCGAATTTCAACAACTATCAGGACACCATTTTATTAGTTGATAAAGGAGAAAAGCAGGTATCGAGTACGGTCGGCCACGACCTGATGTCTGGGCATCCGTTTGCAGAACAGCGATTTCATCAGGCACATCACAATTTATCGGCACTAAAAGCCGTTTTAACATCCGGAGATTTGAATGCGTTCATTGCTATTGTTGAAAGCGAAGCATTGACACTGCATGCGATGATGATGACTTCGATGCCGTATTTTATTTTGATGAAGCCGAATACTTTATCGATTATCAATGCGGTTTGGAAATTCCGAAACGAAACGAAAATCCCGGTTTGTTTTACGCTAGATGCAGGAGCAAACGTACATGTTTTGTATCCCGAAAACGTTAGCGTAACTGTTTTACAATTTATTAAGGACGAATTAGTTGGCTATTGCCAAAATGGTCAGTATATTTGTGACTCGATTGGATTAGGAGCCCAAAAGTTGTCCCTTTAATTTCCTGAAATCAATATATGAAAGGACCATTATTTTACTCAAAAATTTTACTCTTCGGAGAATACGGAATCATCAAAGACTCTAAAGGGCTGTCGATTCCTTATAATTTTTACAATGGCGCTTTGAAGTCGAATGGGGATTCTTCGCCGGAATCCATCAAATCGAATGGAAACCTGAAACGTTTTCTTACGTATCTCGAAGCTTTGCAAAGCGAACAACCCGAATTGGTGACTTTTGATTTGGTGGCTTTAAAAAAGGACGTTGATGCAGGAATGTACTTCGATTCGAGCATCCCGCAAGGATATGGTGTTGGAAGTAGCGGTGCTTTAGTGGCAGCAATCTATGATAAATACGCCCAAAATAAAATCACTGTTTTAGAAAACCTGACGCGCGAAAAATTACTACAGCTCAAGAATATCTTTGCTCAAATGGAGTCCTTTTTTCATGGGAAAAGCTCCGGTTTAGATCCGCTTAATAGTTATTTGAGTATTCCCATCCTGATCAATTCTAAAGACAATATTGAAGCTACCGGCATACCGACACAAAGCCTAACTGGAAAAGGTGCCGTGTTTTTACTCGATTCCGGCATTGTAGGCGAAACGGCACCGATGGTTAATATTTTTATGGAAAATCTGAAAGATCAAGGTTTCCGTACGATGCTCAAAAATCAATTTGTAAAATATACAGATGCCTGCGTCGAAAACTTTTTGGGGGGCGATATGAAATCATTGTTCTCGAACACCAAAAAATTATCAAAAGTGGTTCTAAACAATTTTAAACCAATGATTCCGGAGCAATTTCACGGAATCTGGCAGAAAGGCATCGACACCAACGACTATTACTTAAAGCTTTGCGGCTCCGGTGGCGGCGGTTATATTCTAGGTTTCACCGAGGATTTGGAAAGAGCCAAACATTCTCTCAAGGATTATAAATTAGAAGTAGTGTACCAGTTCTAATTAACAAAATGTTGGATGTATTCTAAAAAATATGCCTTAAATTAGACCTGCATTTTCTGCGATCTTAAAAATTTCTTTTATGCCTAAGGACATCATCATAGCGAAAGTAAAGTTTCCAAATGTTTTGATTCTTTTGAGCATAATTTTTTTGTCCTGCGCTTTCTTAATTTTCATTAACTATTATACTATTAAAATTCTTTCCGCCAACAGGGCCTATGTCAACGGCGAATCTCACTATTCTAAAGGTCAAAAAGATGCGGTACGACACCTCACCACCTACCTTTATACTTCGGATTCCTTGCAATGGAAATTGTTTCTTGAAGAACTTAGCGTTCCGCAAGGAGACGGAGCAGCGCGAATTGGTCTGATTAACAACAGTACTACTGATACTATTAAAAAAGCATTGCTAGCCGGAAGAAATCATCCAAAAGACCTCCAGGATATGATTTGGTTGTTCCGCAATTTCCATTCGGTTCCTTTTTTCAAAAAGGCTATACACGAATGGGAACAGGGCGATGCTTTAATCGAGCAGATTGCCGTGACGGGAAAGGAAATCCACAACATCATGCAGACCGGTGAAATCACGGATTCTCTAAAGACAGTCTTTCTCGCACGAATTAACGATCTCAGTGAAAAACTCACCATCAACGAACGGAATTTTTCGAATACGCTCGGCGAAGGAATTCGAGAAATACGAGATTACTTAAAGTATACCAACATGTTTTTTATCCTGATTATCATTTGCAGCGTCAGTCTTTATTACTC
>JBBRXW010000057.1:0-9284 GCA_038238295.1 Flavobacteriales bacterium
GCCCTTTTCTGTCTTTCATTACTTTGGAAAATCAATTCTTTTTTTGCCTCATTTAATGCAGCAGTTCCTTGTTGTTTTTCATTCCCATGATCACTATTTTCTTCTCTTTTGCTCATAAAGCGGCATTATATTAAAAAAGGCAATTGCCTAACAAAATTTCTAATTGTTAGTGAGTTGCCGGATTGTAATCAGTTCACGATGAAATGATTCTGTAACAGGTCGTAAGGTGGTTTTGTACTAATCACGAATGTAATCAATAACGATGAATTATACTTTAATTTTCAATTAAATAAAAAGGAAAGACATTCTATATCATTGACAGGAATCAAAATTGGTTTTTTGATCGAGGAGTAATTCGCTAATATATTTCAATAAATAGAAATCATTTGACGTGGTTCTCCTTTTTAAAATCAATATTTGGCGGTAGTAGTTTTTTGAAATACAATACTATTTCTGGTCGATTCTGATTTCATTTCGTAGCTATTTTGTCAATCATCCCATTGAAAATAAAATAATGAAAGGGCAATACAGCATACCAGTACATTCTGCCTAACAGCCCCAAAGGTCGGAATGTAGCTGTTTGATATAAGATATTATCTTCAGAAAGTTTAAATTCAAGCCAAGCTTCTCCGGGCAATTTCATTTCGGCATACAATAATAATCTGCGTTCACTTCTACTGGAGTACAATACTCTCCAGAAATCGATGGTGTCACCGGCATAAATTTCTGCTTTGTTTTTACGCCCTCGTTTCAATCCAACACCTCCAAAAAGTTTATCAATAAATCCTCGGAATTCCCATAACCAGTCCCCATAATACCAGCCCGTTTCACCTCCAATGGCAAAAAACCTATTGAGTATAATTTCAGGATCTTCTATTTTTCGGGTTTTCTTATCGGTAAAGCACCCGTATTCAGGAACCGCAATAAGTTGTTGCATCCCGGCGGCAAAAATATCACTAGTCTGAGCATCTTTCCAACTGGACAAAACCAAGTTCTGTTCAATTTTATCAAATGCGATCGCTATCGCCTCTTTATAATTGAGTACCTTAATTTGCAATACGTTTGCTAATTCATTTGTTGCTGCTACTACATCCACCTTCATACTGTCGACAAGATTCCTTGCTAAATTAAACGAAGTGGAAGTAATAAAATAAAGCCAGTAAGAGGAAAGCTTAGGTGTCATTATGGGAACAATAAATATGTAGCGTTTCATTTTTCTTTGCGCTGCAAATTGCAGTAACATTTCTTTGTAAGTCAGGATATCAGGGCCATATATATCGAAATGTTTGCTATAGGTAAAATCTTTTAGAATGACCCCTACCAAAAACTCAATAACATTTCTTATGGCTATTGGTTGGCATTTTGTTTTTAACCATATTGGACCTACCATTATTGGAAGTTTTTCAACCAAATCCCTGATAATTTCGAAAGAAGCACTTCCGGATCCTACAATGATACCAGCGCGCAACGCTGTAAGAGGAACTTTTCCGGAGTTAAGGATATGCTCTACTGTCTTCCTAGACTGAAGATGCGTTGAAAGTTTTTTGTCATTTATAATACCAGTCAGGTAAATGATTTGTTGGCAAGTGGTTTCGTTAATTCTATTGATGAATGATAAAGCAGAGGCTTTTTCCATTTCTTCGAAGTTGGTGCTACTGCTCATGGAATGAACCAGATAATAGGCGACATCGATATCCTTCGGAATATTTTTTAATGTTTGGTCTTTCAATAAATCAACTTCGATGACTGAAATTAACTTTGATTGATATTTTCTTATATCAAAACGACTTTTATCTCTAATGCAACAAATCACTTCGTGCCCATTTTCAATCAAAACGGGAATTAGACGTTGCCCGATGTAGCCAGAAGCGCCAGTTAGAAGAATTTTCATAATTATTTTAAAAGGGTACCTAGTCCACCATTAATACCAATAATTTGTCCGGTCATCCATGTTGCTTCGGTTACTAAAAAACTCGCTAACGAAGCAATATCTTCTGCGGTGCCTATTCTTTTTAACGGATGTCTTTCAGCATTTGCCATTCGTTTAGTTTCAGAATTCAAAAGCATGGTAGCCAAAGGGGTATCTGTAAGCGATGGTGCGATACAATTAACCCTAATTTTAGGTGCAAATTCGGCGGCTAGTGATCTTGTCAGCCCTTCAACT
Organism: Flavobacteriales bacterium; assembly: GCA_038238295.1. GTDB lineage: Bacteria > Bacteroidota > Bacteroidia > Flavobacteriales > Flavobacteriaceae > Flavobacterium. The sequence goes on from JBBRXW010000057.1 coordinate 2,165, forward strand.
CCAGCTTTACTAATACTAACGCTAGTGTGAAAAGGCATTCCTACTTGAGCCGCGACTGAACTGAAAAGCAGTATGGAAGGAGCGGTGGACTCTCGCAAATTGGATTGGTATTTATGCACAAAGCGAAATGCACCCAATACGTTTACTTTAAAATCATCAAGAATATCTTTTTCTTTTAACGATGAAAAAGGTTTTAGATTGATGGTTCCCGGGCAATAGATAAGTCCATCAATCTTTTGATGAAGATCAGGTAATGGTTCATCGTTCAAAAAATCATGCTTTACGAACGTTATTCCGCGGGATAGATCTGCACTTTCTTCATTTCGCCCAATACTAACAATAGAATGTCCTGCTGCTATGAACTTGCTTTTTATTGCAGCACCTATTCCACTCGTTGCCCCAGCTATTAAATATGTTTTTGAACTAGACATAGTTTAAATTTTAGTTTTTGATGGTTATTCATCGTTGATAGGTATAGTAAATATAGTGAGAATATTATTTTGTTTGAAGTTTTTACAAAAAAGATAAACAAATTATTTAATCAGCCATAAAAACGAAGGCATGAATATTTACAAATAATTGCAATCCAACATTGAAAATGAATTCAAACGGAAATATTTAATCTTTTTAAAAGCAATAGTTACGATAGAGATAGCAATAGTAAATGCAATAAGAAAAAAAATTGAAGATGAAATACGACCACTGGGTTCGATATTTCCAAAATATTTTGAATGTGAAAAAAGGATCGCGTTTGAACCGCTAATTGGAATCCAATACTTTTGCGATTAGTAGTATAAATACGTTTTCAGAGCAGGTAATAAAAAAAGGACAAATCAAAAAATATTGATTTGTCCTTGATGGTGGGCGATGAGGGATTCGAACCCCCGACCCTCTGGGTGTAAACCAGATGCTCTGAACCAACTGAGCTAATCGCCCTCAATTGTGGTGCAAATATAAGGGACTTTTTGTTATATGCAAACAATTTTCAAATTTATTATATAATTTCTGCTACGACAAAGGTGCTGCCGCCAACAAAAATAAAGTCATTTGGGGACGCCTTCTTTTTAGCATTCTGATAAGCCGCTGGAACAGAAGTATATATTTCTCCGGTCAAATGATAGTCGATCGCTTTCTCTTTTAAAACTTTCGCATCCAAGCCGCGTGGAATATTAGGTTTACAGAAATAATAGGTAGCATTTGGAGGAAATAAAGGCAATATTTTATTCAGATCTTTATCATTGACTACCCCTAGAACAATATGCAAACGATGGAATTTTTGCTGCAGCACTTGTTCTAAAACCAAAGCCAATCCTTCTTTATTGTGGGCGGTATCACAAATTACTTTTGGAGATTCCTGCAACTGCTGCCACCTGCCATGCAAGCCGGTATTTTTAACGACATCCAAAAACCCTTTTTTGATTTGATCTTCAGCCACCTTAAATTGATTTTGAGACTGTAAAACATAAAGCGTTTGTAACGCTGTTTTTTTATTATGAGTTTGGTAATTTCCAAGCAGTTCCGAAGGATATTCTTTTGTAATTAAATCGGAAGCAAAATAAATTTCAGCATGCATCGAATTCGCTTTAGCTAAGAAAACTGGTTTTGTTTCTGAATTATATTCCCCAATTACTACCGGAATGTTTTCTTTTATTATTCCTGCTTTTTCAGCAGCGATTAATGCCAATGTGTTGCCCAGAAATTGCGTATGATCTAAACCGATATTGGTAATAACGGAAATCAATGGTCTGATAATGTTCGTTGCATCGAGCCTGCCGCCTAAACCGACTTCAACAATCGCTATCGCAATATCGTTCTTGACGAAATAATCGAACGCCAAACCGACACTCATTTCAAAAAAACTCAATTCATTGTTTTCAAAAAAAGGTTGATGTTCATTGACAAATTCCGTTACAAATTCTTCTGAAATAGGAACTCCATTTATTTTAATACGCTCTCGGTAATCTTTGAGATGTGGTGAAGTATATAATCCGACTTTATATCCCGCTTCCTGCAGCACTGAAGCCAATAGGTGAGAAGTGGAGCCTTTTCCGTTGGTTCCCGCCACATGGATACATTTCAGATTCCGCTCCGGATGTCCAAGGTAATCAGCCTGTAAAAGGGTATTCGTTAAGTCATTTTTATAAGCAGCAGCGCCCTGTAGCTGATACATCGGAAGCCGATGAAACATCCAGTGCAGTGTTTCCTGATAATTCATTGAAATTTAGTTTCCGGTAAGTTTGAAACTATAGATGATTTTCCCGACTTGCTTTTCCGGAGCGTTATCGTCGGCCTGCCATTTCGTATTCATAGCAGCAACTTTCGCTTGATCGAGTAAGCATTTCGCCGCGTTGGTAGTGCCACGGATTCCAGGATTTGCAGTAACCACACGGCCTGATTTGTCGACAGAGATTTGCACGACTACAATACCTTCTTCATCGCAAAGATAACTCGGTTGTGGTTTGCTCAATGCCTTTCGATTTCCCAATTGATAATTTCCGTTGCCGTTTCCTGTCCCACTTCCTGAACCATTTCCGTAGCCGCTTCCTGTACCGAGTCCCTGTCCGGAACCATTCCCGCCGCCACTTCCGGTACCGGTTCCGCCACCGCCGTTATAGCCGCTGGCATTGGCATCCCCATTCGATTTTCCTTTGTTTCCGGCTACTTTGTCATCGCCATCACCGGATTTAGTAGAACCATTTAAAATATTAGAAAGCGCGTCAGTAGTTGATTTTGAAGGCGTAGGTTTTGGAACTACTTTAACTACCGGTTTTTCCACTTCAACTTTTTTGGGTTTCTCCGTTGGCTTTTTTACTTCAGCAATCGCAGGCGCATCGTCATTTTCACTTACGATGATTTCTTTTTCTGTAGATTTTGTAGGTTGGGTTTGTTTGGGAGCTGAAACGACTTTTTCCATCGATTGGAAATTGTCTCCCGAACCCATATCGCTATCGCCAAAATTAACGGCAACTTCGCCACCACCACCGCCGCCTTCTAATTCAGGCAATGTAATTTCATTGGAAAATTTCAATAAAAAGAAAAGTAAAAACAACAAAGCAAACAGCGCAGTTGTCATAGCGAAAGATTTCTTTCTGTTTTCGATTTCAGTGAATGTCACCATAGGAATCCGGTTTTTTTAACTTAAACGTATAACGAATATAACAAAAATAAATTGTTACTAGACTAATTGTTTCAAGGCTATTTCAAAAGCAGTTGCGCTGATATTGGTCTTTGCTGTATTGATTTGATGCGCTTTTTTAATCGCATTTTTAATGATGTTCGACGTATCTGAAAAAATCGCCTCATCGGTCATCTGTACTTTCTTTTCCATAAAATAAGCGAAGACTCTTGCCATTCCACAATTGGAAATAAAGTCAGGAATCAAGCTTATTTTTTGGTCAACATGTTCCATAATAGGCCCGAAAAAAATCGCGGTATCGGCAAAAGGAACATTTGCGCCACACGAAATAACTTCCAAACCGGAATCGATCATACTATCGATTTGTTGCTGTGTGACCAATCGAGAAGCCGCACAAGGCGTGAATATTTCGGCACCTAACGACCATATCTTTTCATTGATTTCTTCAAACGGAATCATATTGAAAGCCACCAGTTTGTTGCCATCTTTGTTTAGAAATAAGGTTCGAATTTGTTCGAATGTAAATCCATTTTCATTAATGACACCGCCATCTCTGTCGATGATTCCAATGACCTTGACGCCCATTTCGGCTAAATAAAATGCCGCTGCGGAACCTACATTTCCGAATCCCTGAACGATGGCTTTCTTGCCTTTGACTTTTCCGCCATAAATATCATAATAATGCCGCACCGCTTCCGCAACTCCATAACCGGTAATCATATCGGCTACGGTATATTTTCTCGAAACATCGGGAGAGAAATTCGGATTCTCGATTACTTTCACGACACCTTGGCGCAATTGCCCGATGCGATTAATTTTATCGGCTTCCGTTGGTTTGAAATGCCCGTTGAAAACGCCTTCTTGTGGATGCCAAACACCGCATTCTTCGGTCATCGGAATCACTTCATGAATTTCGTCCACATTCAAATCACCGCCGGTGCCGTAATAACTTTTCAATAAAGGGGAAACCGCCTTGTACCAGCGTTGCAAAACGCCTTTTTTTCGAGGATCGTTCGGGTCGAAATTAATGCCTGATTTAGCACCTCCAATGGCCGGTCCGGAAACCGAGAATTTCACTTCCATCGTTTTGGCAAGCGATAGCACCTCATTCATGTCAAGACCTTTTCTCATTCGAGTTCCGCCGCCAGCAGCACCACCACGAAGCGAGTTAATGACGGTCCAACCTTCGGCTTCAGTCTCGGAATCCTTCCAGTTGAATATGATTTCAGGTGCTTTATCTTCGAATTTTTGGAGTAAGTTTTTCATGAATGGCCGGCTATTTTTTTGTGTTGCAAATGTAATTTTTAAAATGTTTTTATTACTGTTATTTACGTAAAGTTTACGTATAAATTTCTCCAGAACTATGGTCGTTTTTCGCTCCAGTGACGCTTGATAACACATTGATTTCATCGCGTAATTTTAAAACACCAAGGAAACCGAAAATGAGCGCTTCCTTGAATTCTAAGGTTTTTTTATCGGGAATAATGATTTGCATTTCCGGTAAATACCGCTGCATTCTTTCCATCAGAAAATCGTTGTAAGCGCCGCCACCGGTAACCAATAGTTTCCCTTTTTTGACAGGCAATGCCAAAGCAATCTGAAGGGCAATATGTTCGGTAAACGTATGTAATTTATCTTCTATGGAAATGGAATACCGTTCCATCAATGGCAAAACGACTTCCTTCACATATTCGAATCCCAATGATTTTGGAAATGATTTTTGATAGAAATCCAAGTGATTCAAAGCCGCTAACAAATCAGCATTGCCAATTCCCGAACGCGCTATCTTTCCTCTGTCATCATAATCCAATCCCAATTGATTGGCGTAAAAATTCAAAACAGTATTGACCGCAGCAATATCAAAAGCAATTCGTTTGCCATCGCTCTCAAAAGAAACATTCGAGAATCCGCCCAAATTCAAACAATAATCATATTCCGAAAATAAAAGCTGATCGCCAATCGGCACTAACGGCGCACCTTGACCGCCGAGTTTTAGATCCTGAACCCGGAAATCGCAAACCACTTTTTGATGGCAATAGGCAGCAATTTCAGGAAGATTTCCAATCTGTAAAGTGAATCCATTTTGAGGCTGGTGCAAAATCGTATGCCCATGCGAACAAACCGCATACAGGTTTTGGAGATGGTATTTGTGGGTGAAATCGAAAATGATACTGCCCAAAAGCGCAGTATATTTTTGGTTGAGGATTTTTAATGCATCTTCAGAAAAACCAACCGCCCACTTCAATTCGGCAACCCAACTGTCACTATAAGGAATCGTTTCATTTTCAAGGATTTGAAATGTCCATTTTTTGTCGTGTAGCGAGAAATGAATATGCGCCAAATCCACACCATCCAAAGAAGTGCCCGACATTACTCCTACAACGTTATAGTTTTCTTTTAGCATCGCTCAAAATTACAAATCAAAATGTAAATTTTAACAATAAAAAAGTATCTTTGACAACATTTTTTAAACAAAATATAACCTTCATTTTAAAGCATTATGGATTTTAATCTTACCGAAGAACACTTAATGATTCAACAAGCGGCAAGAGATTTTTCGCAAACCGAATTGTTACCTGGAGTAATTGAAAGAGATGAACATTCGAAATTCCCAACCGAGCAAGTCAAAAAAATGGCCGAATTGGGTTTTCTCGGAATGATGGTCGATCCTAAATATGGAGGTTCTGGGTTGGATAGCGTGGCGTATGTTTTGGCGATGACCGAAATTGCAAAAGTCGATGCTTCTGCCGCGGTTATCATGTCGGTGAACAATTCGCTGGTATGCGCCGGTTTAGAAAAATACTGCAATGAAGAACAAAAAATGAAATACTTGGTGCCTTTGGCGAAAGGTGACGTGATTGGCGCCTTCTGTTTGTCGGAGCCTGAAGCGGGTTCGGATGCGACTTCGCAAAAAACAACAGCTATTGATAAAGGCGATCACTACTTATTGAACGGTACCAAAAACTGGATTACTAATGGAGCATCGGCTTCGACCTATTTGGTCATTGCACAAACCGATGTAGCCAAAAAACATAAAGGAATTAACGCTTTTATTGTAGAAAAAGGCTGGCCAGGATTTGAAGTCGGTATCAAAGAAAAGAAAATGGGAATCCGTGGCTCGGATACGCATTCGCTAATGTTTACTGATGTGAAAGTTCCGAAAGAAAACAGAATTGGTGCGGATGGATTCGGATTTAATTTTGCGATGAATGTTTTGAATGGCGGCCGTATCGGAATCGCATCGCAAGCCCTGGGGATTGCAACCGGAGCCTATGAGTTGGCATTGAAATATTCGCACGAGCGCAAAGCATTTGGTAAAGAAATATTCAATCATCAAGCTATTGCTTTTAAGCTGGCCGATATGTATGTAAAGATTACGGCGGCTAAATTATTGATAATGAAAGCTGCCTGTGAAAAAGATGAAGGCAAAGATATTTCGCATTCGGGTGCGATGGCGAAGTTATATGCTTCTGAAATTGCACTGGAAGTGGCTAACGAGGCTGTACAGATTCATGGCGGTAACGGGTATGTCGCTGAATATCATGTAGAAAGAATGATGCGGGATTCGAAAATTACACAGATTTATGAAGGAACCTCAGAAATCCAAAGGATTGTTATTTCCAGAGGATTGATTTCTTAATAGGAAACAAACCGAATCAAAGCCCTTTCAGTTTTAAGACTGAAAGGTTTTTTTTAGCCACAAATTCCGCAAGAGATAGGTGCAAATTGTGAAGCTTGTGGCAAAATTTTAATTAAAAAAATATGCTACAAAAATACGGCATCTAAAAATATATGAGACAACCATTGAAGCGGTGTTATTTTAAAAGAGTTTTAATGAAAATTTAGTTACTTTTACGATATGATTGCTACATAGACCTATGAGGAATTAATATACTGGTACCTCCGCTAACACAAATTGTTTCGTGTATTGAGTTTTTCGCAGATTAGTCAATTTTGCTTTATTACTGGTTTTAAAAAAGCCAA